>DATEMG010000252.1:0-11885 GCA_035275805.1 Blastocatellia bacterium | reverse complement strand
TTCCCACTCCCCACTCCCCACTCCCCACTCCCCACTCCCTGTCTTCAATTGGCCTTCAATTTCTCTTCGTAGCAAAGAATCATTCCTCTGTCTCCGACGGCCCAGCCTTTGGTCGGCGACAGGAAGAAAACTCCGCGCACTCGGCGCCCGCGCGCGACGAAATCGACGCGCCACGACAGGCCGCCGTTATCAGTTCGCAGCATGGGCGTGTCGTAGACCTCCGCTTCATCCCCGCTTGCGCGAGGGATGAAGGCCGCCGTCCATCCGCGCGCCGGATCGAGGAATTGGCTGCTGTGAGTGGCCCGGCTCGGTATGCGGAATAAGCTCCAGGTCCGGCCGCCGTCGCGCGTGTGCAGCGCGAAGAAGTATCTGCGGTCGCCGTCGTCCATATCGCCGGTTATCGATCCCGTGTTCGCGTCCGAGAAATGCGCCGAGTTGAGCGCCCCTGGAGTGTACAGGGAGTTATTCCGAGTTTGGATCGCCAGCGGAACTCGCCTCCAGGTAGCGCCGCCGTCCGACGTCGTGAAGACGCCGCCGATTTCTCCGCGCGCCCGTCCGTAATAATTGCCTATCAGCCAGCCATGTTTCGCGTCGGTGAAGTGGATGTCGCTGAATCCGAAACTGTAATTCGATGAATCGCCTCGCGACCCGATCAATTTCTCGACGCTTACGACCTTGTACCATTCAAAGCCGCCGTCGGTCGTTTTCAGCAGCGTGGAGTTCTTGCCGACGGCCCAGCCGTTTTTGGCGCTGGTGAAATGGAGGCTGGTCACATTCGGCAGCGGTTTGCGCTCCCACGTGAGCCCGCCGTCGGTGGTGATGAACAGGATGTTCTCGCCCTGGTTTTCATCGCCCGTCTTGGCGCCAGATTTCCCCAGCATCCAGCCGCGATTCAAGTCGATGAAATATATAAAGCTCATGTCCGCGTCGGAGCCGGAAGATTGTGGCTTCCATACTTTGCCGCCGTCGGTTGTGACGTAAACGGCGCCCGAGTCGCCCGCGGCCCAGCCGGTCGTCGAATTGACGAAGTGGACGGCGCGCAGGCTCTTGTCGATCTCAACGCCGTGTTTGACGACTGTCCAGTTGTCGTTATTGATTGTCACGTTCGCCGCCGCTTCGGCCGTCGCCGGGTCGCCGGGGGCAGGTTCGGCGTTCGAAGTCTTTCGCGGCTTGGCGCCAGGCCCCGATCCGGTCTTCCCTTCAGGGCTATTCTTTTTCTCCGCCGCCCTCGATCTATCGCTTGTTCGTTCGGAAGCGTTGGGCGGCGAGGCCGCAGGTTTCGATGCGTCGGACCCCTGTGGATCGGAAGGCGGCGCTTCGTAAGTGGTGACTATGAACTCATTGATCACGCCGGCGCCGAGCAGTTGGTCGGCTTTCGCTTTGGCTTGCGCCTGATTCTGGTATCGTCCGATGCGTACCCGATAGCGGACGCCTATGCCGGGGATCGTCGTCTTGACAAAATAGGCTTCCAGTCCTTGCGCGCGCAATTTGGCGGCGCTCGATCTAGCCTCGGCTTCAGAAATCGCGCTCTCGACTTGAATTGTAAAACTGCGGCCCTGCGCCGGAGCAACCGGCACGGAAAAAGCGATTGCGATCAAGAGGCCTATAGTTTTTTCGACAACCGGTTTTTTCATTTTCTTCGCGGTCACAAATTTTGAATTGGACTTTTGTCCGATAGGGGAGTGCGAGGCCCGAACAAGTAGGCGCAAGCAAATCATAGCACCAGGCGAATTGTTTGTCTTGTATGTTGGTTCATCTTCATCGAGATGCTTAATTCTGCGTAAACCGCGACTCGGTAACTGCAATGACGCCGGAATGATGATACAATTCCACCATGCTTAAAAAGGCGTTCCAAGTTTTTAAAACCGAACTTCAATCATCGCGCTCGGAGAAACATCAATGACGAAATCTTTACCCTTGTCGAGAAGTTGCACAAAGAAGGGAAGAGCGCATCCGAGATTCGCGATCTAATCATTCGCGGCGAATGGAGGAGCGTCAAATTGGATTAGGGCGCTGTTACGAGGCCCGTCGCCGCCCCCCAAACCCTTGTCGTTCGAAAATAGAAACGGAATCAATAGTAATGACGAAGAACTCGCTCGGTATCGTTAAACGCTCCCAGGTCGGGGGCGACGTGGACGCGTATTGTGGGAAGTGCAAAGATGTTCGTGAACACGTCATCGCCGCGATTAACCCCGACGGCTCCATTGGACGCGTTGAGTGCCGCACCTGTCACAGCAATCATATCTATCGTGAGCGCTCATCCAGAGCCGCGACGACTCGCTCTTCGACGAGAGGCGGGAAAAAAGACTCCTCGCCAGTGTCCGAAAAGATCGGCCCGCTGCGCGCCTATTCGATGCAGGAAAAGTTCGCCGCGGGTGACCGCGTCGATCACCCGAAATTCGGCGTGGGCGTCGTCGTTGAGGTCCGCGCCGGAAAAATCGACGTGAAATTCGGCAGGGAATTGAAGACCCTGGTTCATGCGGGATGAATAGGGAGTGGGGAGTGGGGAGTGGATGGCAACTTCCTTATCCCCACTCCCTATTATTCCTTCAATAGAGCTTCAAGGTATTTGATCGCCGCTCTCAGCGCCTTACCGCGATGGCTGCGGGACGATTTCTCTTCCGGCGAGAGTTCGGCGAAAGTGCGACCGAGTTCGGGGTCGATGAAGATCGGGTCGTAGCCGAAACCGCTGGCGCCGCGCGGCGCAAGGGCGATTATGCCTTCGCATCGGCCTTCGAAGGTTTGCCTGATCCCCGGCCTTACCGGCGAGTCAACCAACGCCCCGTCCTGATGCCAGACGAAATTTCGCTTATCTGAGGCGCCGCCGGCCGCGCCGACCAGAGCGACGACGCATACAAACCTTGCCGTCCGCTTTTCTTCAGGCGCGTTTTTCATCTCTTCCAACAACAACGCGATCTGTTGGTCGCTACTCAGTCCTTCGCCGCCGTAACGCGCCGAATAGACTCCTGGTCGCCCGTCGAGCGCATCGACCTCCAGCCCCGAATCGTCCGCGAGCGTAAGCAGCCCACTGGCCGCGTGATAATAATCAGCTTTGATGATTGCGTTTTCGACAAATGTCGTCCCGGTTTCTTCGACCGGAGGCGGGACCTGTGGAAGGTCTTCGAGGCCGATCGCGCGACAGTCCAACCCTTTGAGCAAAGACGCGATCTCGGCCACTTTGCCTCTGTTGGAAGTCGCGATCAGAAGGGTACCGATTGGGGATTGGGGATTGGGGATTGGGGATTGCGGAGAGTTGATGGTTGGCGATTTCATTCCGTCTTAACGATTTTAGATGCAGTTCCACTATGGATTCGGAGATATGATCGATCTTACCGCAATCCGCAATCCGTAATCCGCAATCCGCAGCGCTTACTCGGCGCGCTGCGCCTCGACGAAGACCAGGGTGGTGTTGCCGACGCGGATCTGGTCGTAACTTTGAAGCGCCTGCGCTTCGGTGATCTCCCGCCCGTTGACGAAAGTGCCGTTGCGCGAGAGATCGTCTTTGATCAGGCACTTCCCGTCGCGGTAGACGATGATCGAGTGCGACCCGCTTACAGTTTCGTCCTCGATCAGAACGTCACAGACGGGGTTGGCGCCGATCCGATTGTATCCGGCGTAAATGCGGAAGTCTTCGCCGTCGGGGTTATGGCTGAAAGTGACAAGCCAGCCGACGATGCGCCCCTTGGATTTGCGCTGCGGCGCGGATTGGTCGAGCATCATCGTGCGGCGGTCAAGATTCGGCGTGACCGGCTGCGGCGCCGGCGCCTGCGTTTGGGGGCGCCAACTCTCTTGACTTGCGGCCGGAGGCTCAATATGCCCCGACACCCTGAACGGCTCGGCGGACGCCGAACTGTGAGACTCCGGCGGTGGAACTGCCGGAGTAATCTCGGTCGGAATGAACGCGGGAACCGACATGGGCGGCGGCGGCGCCGGAGGCGGGGTTGACTCAGATTCGGCGGTCTCGAACACGGTCTCGCGGGTATCCCGGGTATCGACCCGCGTCGTGAAATCGTTCGTACTCTGTAAAGTGGCGTAAGAGGTCGGGCCGGTCCCCCGGGACGAATCAAACGCCGTGACCGGCGTCTCCACACGTGTCGCGAAATCCGCCTCCCGGTTTTCAAATTGCGGCTGCGGGCAATAGGGGCAATGCTCATATACCCCGCTGTAAACATGCCCCTGCGCGCAATTGATCAGCGAAGACGTTGAATTAGATGATCGTGTGAATGAAGTGCCACAATTACCGCAGAATTTGGCGGTGTCCAGGTTTTGATTACGACAGCTTGGGCAGATCAGCATCTGTATCCTCCAGTTAATTTGCAGTGAATTGGCGGACTTTTCATGGTCAGTCAATGTGGATGAAGACGCCCAATACTATACTGTCGAACCGCCGTTTTGTTAATGGCTGCGGAAAATTAGTCCGGACAGGCGTCTTCAGAACCGGTAGTTGTACCTGAATCCGAAGCCGCGCCCCGGCGCGTCCATTCCCCAACTGATCCCGCGATAGTTCTTGTCGTTGAGATTTTCCAGGTCTATCACCACGTCATGGTTCTCGCCGATTCGGAATCCTCCTCGAATTCCGCCGGTCAGGAAGCCGGGGATGTAGGTGAACAGTGGGGCGCTGCCCGTCCCGGGGCCGAGCACGCGGTTCTGAACCTGGGCCAGCGTCTCGCCAGTAGGCTGCAACAGATCGTCCGCCGTGCCGAACCTGCCGTCGGCGCCCGGCGCGATCAATCCACGCGCCCGCGCGCCACGAGCGAAGAAGTTGGCGATGGAGCCGCGCGTACGCGTCGCGCCCGTGCGGCGGTCTTCGAGGTCGAGCGTCGACAACTTGTCCTGACGCCGCGCGCCGTAAAGATAAGGCTCGATCCAATACCTCCCGTTCGACGAGGTGTAGCGGACGCGAAGCCAACCCTGCGGGGCGGGCGTTCCGCCCTCGATGTTTGGCGGAAGTCCCGTGCGCCGGTCTTCGGCGCGCAGCCAGGTGAAGTTTTGACCGAAGGTCCAATTCCTCGAGATTCGCAGGTCGAATTTCTGCTCGACGCCGTAAATGCGCGCATCGCCGAAATTTGACCGGATCAGGACGGGGTTGGCCGAGGCGGGAACGAAGACCGCGCCGCCCGAGTTCTGCGATGTGATGATCTGATCGCCCAACCGCGAGCCCACGGCGCCTAGAGGCAGGATCAACGCTTGTACGGCGATGTTGTCGTAGATGTCGTTGACGAAGCCGTTGACGTCGATGTCTACGCGGCCGCGATGCAGATGGACGCCGCCTTCGTATGTCCAGCTCGTCTCGGGTTTAAGTTGCGCGACGGGAACGCCGGTCGAGACCGCGCCCGAGCCGGCGGTCGAGCCGATGGTCGCGCCCCTGCCGGCGAGGTCCGCGGCGTTGGCCTCGAATCCGTTGCCGGTCAAACCCAAGGTCCCCAGGTCGGTGATATGAGGCGTACGAAAGCCGCGGCTGACCTGCGACGAGAGGCTGAACCCTTCGATGAGTGTGACTATGGCGCCGAAGCGCGGCGTGAGGGCGTCGGCGGTCAATTGATCGTCAGGCCACAGCCGTAGGCCGTTTACAATAGGCGAATTCACCGCTCGAGAGTCGTAAGCGGCGCGGCTGTAGCGCAGGGCGGCGACTAGCCTCAATCTTTCCGGAATCGCCGTCCACGAGCCTTGCGCGTAGAGGCCGCCGCTGCGGTAAGTCGACTTGTCCGGCACGCGCGGGCGCGCTGGCGTGACCGCGCCGCTGGCCGGGTCGAATGCGAAAGATGGCGCGCGCACGCGGTCGTAATAATACTCGCCTCCGACCACCAGATGGATGCGCGACCATTGCCTGGCCGCCTGCCCCTGGGCGCCGTGGACGACCGTGCGTTCGTATTGATTAGTGATCGCGCCGAGCGGATTCCCCTGGCCACCCTGGTTGATGCGCTCTTCGCGCTGGGCGTTGTAAGAGTATGAGAGCGCGAACGTGTCGAACGGCCCCGCGCCGAACCTTTCGTAACGCCCGTAGAAGAAATCTAGCATGAAGTTGCGCAGGTCAGCGATCAGGTTGCCGTCGCCGCCGAGCGTCTGGTCGAAGCGTTTGCCGCCGTCGATCTGCGCGCGCTGGTAATGGAACGAAAGCTGGTCGCGCGGCGTCAGTCTGTAGTTGGCCTTCAACAAGCCGCCGTATTGCGTGAACGAAGTGTCGGTCGAGCGTTCGCCGAAAACGTCGGAGCGTATGCCCAGAAAGCGATTGACTGCGGCGTGCGTGTCGATGCCGCCGCCCGAGCGCAGATTGTTGCTGCGATGCGAGGCCAGATTGACCAACACGGCGAGGTCTTCGGCGCCGAAAGTAACCAGCGAATTTCCGCCGAAGCCGTGGTCGGCGCTGTTGTAATGCGAGCTGATCTGGCCGTGAACTTCGGTTTTGCCGGCGGTGAATAACGGCGTTCGCGAAACGAGCTGGACGCTGCCGCCGATCGAGTCGCTGCCGAATTGGGCGCCATTCGGGCCGCGAATCACCTCCAGGGCTCGGAGGTTGCTGGCGTCGTTGAGGTTGAAGAAGGTGTTGACGCCGCCGCGCGCCGCCGCCGTCGAAAACCGTATGCCGTCAACGTAATTGACGACCTTGGCGCCGGTCAGCCCTCGGACGAAGATGGCGCCCATGGTCGCCGACGTGCGTTGCAATTGCAGCCCCGGCTCATCCTGCGCAGCTTGCGCGAGGACGGATTTGGCGCGCTCTCGCAGGCGGCGTTCGTCGATCACGTTGACCTGCTGCGTGGTCTGGTCGAGCGATTGAACCACGCCGACGTCTGCGGTGATCGTGACCTCGGCGGCCAGGGATTCGACGCCGAGCGTGATCTCGATACGGGAATTATCGTCCTCCGGCGCTGACGATATGCGCACAGCCTTGCTCCGGGAGGCGAATCCGCGACCCGTCACGCGCAATTCGTACGCCCCCGCCGGCGCGCCTTTCAGAACAAATCGTCCCTGCTCGTTCGTGATCGTTGACGCGACGGCCGATTGGCGGGCGTTCAGCAGCGTCACCGTGGCCTGCGGCACGAAAGCGCCGGTTGAGTCTTTCACGACGCCGGCCAACTCCGAACCTTCGGCGGTAGAAGCGGCCGCCGGTTGGGCGTTGGCGAGAACTGTCGAACACAGAACGAAACATAGCGCAGCCAAACATCTTTGTAGGCTCATTGAAACTCCTTGGGGAATCAGTTTGTAGTCCCGCCTTCAGGCCGCAAGCGTCAGACACAGATCCATTCCGTGACGCCAAACGCCTCCGCCTGGAGGCGGGACTACGAACTGCGCTTTTCAATCTTTCAGGTCGTCGCCGCAGCGACATGAAGGCTCCTGCGGTAACAGCGTAGGGGCGCCCGCGATGGTAATGTCGCGCTCGAACTACTACTAGAGGTCGTAGTTCGACGGCCGAGGATCGAAGATCGGATTTCTGGTTCGCTCAAGGATCGGGGGGCGAAGATGGAACGGATAATTCGATCCTCAATTCTCGATCTTCAACCCTCAATCCTCTTCCGAACTTACTGCAACTTCGAGACAATAATTTCGATCATGTGGTGAACGGCGAGGAGTGTGGACGAGCTGGTCATTAACAGGATCGCCGAGGTCAGCATCGCTGCAAAACAGGCCCATGGCCAGGCTTTCGAGTCGAAAACGCTCCCGCCGGATGAGACATTGTCGAGCGTGGCCAGGTGGGCTAAGCGTCTCACTCGGTGCGCGATTCCGTCCGCGCCGTCGCCGATGAGCAAGGCGCTGGCGGGCATCGTGGGTTTGACCCCTACGGGGACGAGGCGCGCGATTTTGACCAGCGCCGAGGCAAGGTCGAGCGCGACGGCTCCTCCGCCCTTCGCGGCGTGTTCGTCGGCGGCTGATTCTGAAGCTGCGGCCCACGCGCGATCCAAGCTCAGGCCGCAGGGGAAAATCGCCAGCGAGTCGCGGCAGGCGCGCAGCGCCGCGCGCTTGAGGTTGTCTCTGGCCGCAATGTGCCCGCTCTCGTGCGCGATTGCGGCGGCCATCTCATCGCGGGTCAGCGATTGAAACAGATGATCGGCGACGAAGAGTTTCGGGCGAATGGCGCCGACGATCGCGATGACGGGGAATTGATGGCGCAGACGATAAGCCGGGATCCGGATTTGATCGAACTCGACAGGTTCGGCTACGCGCAGCCAATCTTTGATCAGCCTGCGGGTCGCGACCCACGCCGCGACGCCGCGCCACAGCGCGAGCAGCAGCCCGGCGGCCGAGATTACGGCCAGTACGCCGAGTTTCAGACTGACGGGCTCGACGGCCCGCCGCGGCTCGTGCGTGATGTAGGCGGGCAATAACAACGCGACGGCGCAGATGAAGGCGATGACCGGCGGGAAGACTCGCAATGCGAAGATCAGCCGCGCCCGCGACTCAGCCGGCCAGTCTTCGGCGCGAGCGCGAAAAACGCGCCACAACGCGGAGGTCAGCATCGCGGCCATCGCTCCCGTGGCGAGCATCGCCGCCAGGGCCAGGCAGATTCCCAGCAATTCGAACATCGGGTTCAATCCTTTCGTGGAGTCGCGCGACGTTTCTCCTTGATCAGCCGGTCGAGTTCGTCGAGCAGCGTGCGGTCGTGGTCGCTCACCGCGTCGACAATGCAAGCCAGGATCGGCTCGACGCCGTCCGGGCCTCGACCCAGCAATTTGTTGATCACCTCGCGAGCGGCGCTGCGCTCGAATTCATCGGGAGAGAAACGCGGTGAATAATGGAACGCCCGCCCCTCCTTGCGCCTTTCTAGCCACCCTTTTTTGTGCAAACGGTCGAGCGTCGTCATCAACGTCGTATAAGCCAGACGGCCCTCGAAGGCCAGGTGAACGTCGCGCACGCTGACCTCCGCCTCATCTCCGGTATTGCGCCATATCAACTCCATCACCTGGTGTTCGAGTGGCCCGAGTTCGGAGGCGATCTCGCCAGTTCGTTTGAATTTTCGTGGTGTGAATGGGAGTTTCATGCGGGCGAGTATTCGTAACAGCGCGTCATATGTCAAACGAATCCATCGCCCCCCTCATTTAGTCGTCGCGCTCTATTTCGGAGCTGGCGTAACCGTGAACTCGTCGAAATAACTGACGCTGTCGGTTTTCGACCACAGCCCGACCTTGCCGGAAACCGGTTCGGTTAGCGTGTAATCGAGCAGACGCTTGCCGTTCAACCATCCTTCGAGCTGGGTTCCATGAATGGCGATCTTGATCTCGTGCCACTTATTCAACTCGAGCGGCATGTTCTCGGCGCCCTTCTTGACGAATTTACGGACGCCTTTGTTGAACGTCCAGAGCGCCAGATTGTCCTCCTTGCCGTTGAAGCGCACCGTCAGATAGTCGCCGTTCGGTTTGAGGTTGAAGAGGATTCCGGCGCATTTGTCCAACTTGCCCTCAATCATCTTGAATTTCACGCTGATTTCGCCGTCCTGGAAATCAGGAATATCCTTGGCGACCGAGTAAGGGAAGTAGGCGAATGCCTTAACGTTGTCTATGAACTCTTCGTGACGCGAGCCGTAGATCGCGCGGGCGTTCTCGGCCAGGCTGCGCGAAGGGTTGCCGCGCAGCCACTCGCGCCCGTCGACGGCGTAAGCCTTCTTGCCGCCGTCGCCTACCACAGACCAGTTGCCGACGACCGAAAGAAATTTCGACGACTCGCCGCCGACTTTGTCTTTGCTGATGTCAATTCGAATACTCTTCGGCGCGGCCGCGGGCTTCTTCGCTTTTTGCGCGATGGCGGGAAGCGCGAAGGGAATGGAAGCTAAAACCAGTGTGGTCACGATGGCGAAAATATTCTTCACTGTTCATCTCCTTCGATGGCGCGCCAGTCTCCAGACCGAAATCACAGACAGAGGCCAGAGCGCGTAAAAGACCAGGCTCGCGCCGTTGGGATGCGCCGCGAGCGGGTAGCCTGGGAACACGGGTTCGTCCGAATTTGCCGGGGCCGTGATTCCGGCGAGTTGGTAAAGCTGTTCGACGACAATCGGCTCGGTCGTGGATCGGTTCATCACTTTACGCCCGCCGAGTTCGTACCAAATCTCTCCGTAACGTTCTTCCGCGCCTTCAAACAGCCCCGTGCGGCTCTGCGCCGCGTAATCGACTTCGAGGCGCGGCAGGATACGCCGCAACTTGTTCAGAATGCCGCGCTCGTAATCCATCAGCCGAGGGTCTTCGGCGGCCAGATAGATCGTGATGCGCAGCGGCTCGTGAATCTGTCGCAGCGCGGCTTCATCGGCTCGCGAAAACGAATTGCGACGGTTTTCACTCGCGTCCCAACTCGCGCGCGAGAGCGATCCGAGCCAGATGGCGACCGCGATCAGGCCCAGCGGAACGGCCGTGCGCAGCAACCGCGCGCCGAGTTTGCGCCCCGTATGCAGCCAGATCGCCGCGATCGCGAGACCGCCCAGCGCCATCGCCGACATTACAAACACGACGCTCAAGCGCAGCAGCCCTCGCTCGAAAAAACGCAGCGCCGCGGTCGGCGTGTAGGCTGCGAGCGCGGCCAGCCATCCGCCGCGCCCTGCCGCGATAAAATCGAGCGCCCACGTACCGATCGCGAAGACCAGGGTCACAATCGCCGCGCTCGCCGCGCTCTCGGCCAACGCCGCCGCAGCGATCGCCACGCCGGCGCTCAAGAGCATTCGCAGCCAGTGCCCCAGCAGAAGGTTCAAGGTTTCGGGCGTGTATAGATGGCCGCCGTAAGCCTTCCACATCGCGACGGCGATCAATCCCGGCATCCATGCGACTAGCCATCCCGCGGCCAGCGCCAGCAGCTTCGCCGCAACCATCTCTCCGACGCCGAATGGCAGTTGCAGTCCGAGTTTCAACGCGCCACTCTCTTTTTCCGCCGCGATCAACCGGATCGCCACGAACGGAAAGAGCAGCGTCACGGCCAGATCGTAAGCGCCGAATGTGGGCGCGAGTATCCCGTCGAGCGGAGTCAGGCCCTGCGGCAAAGCGGCCGGCCCGCCTCCGACGCCGCTAGCCTCGGCGTAAAGATTAACAGCGTTGATAAAGCCGTGGCCGACGAGCGGGCCGATGGCCAGAAGCAAAAGCCAATAGGCGCGCGAGACCGTCAATTCGCGCCATTCTTTGGAGAAGAGAAGCGGGAGTCGCCTAAGTGAGCGCAAGGAAAATCTCCTCCAATCCTGCTTCGGACGGCCCAGCCTCGTTCAGATTGGCTTGCGCGCGAAGTTCGTCAATAGCGCCTTCGCCGACTACGCGCCCGTCGCTGAGCAGGATAAACCGGTCGCAGACGCGCGCCGCATCAACCAACTGGTGGATTGAGAGCATCAACGTTCGCCCACGCTCCGTCTGACTTCGCAACAATGCCATCACGTCGCGCGTTTGCCTTAAGTCCAGGCCGTCGAACGGCTCGTCCAGCATCAACAGTGGCTGCGGCGTCAGCAAGCCCAGCGCAAGCAGAAGCCGTTTACGCTCGCCCTTCGAGAGCGAGCCGATGCGCGCATGTCGCAGGTCTTCCAGTTTCAGCGCTTCTAGCAACTCCGTAGCTTTGACCGGCGCCGCATAGAGCCGCTCAAAGAATCCGAGCGCCCAATTGACGGACTGTTGCGCCCAGGGCGTAACGCCCTCGGGCAAATAGAACAACGCGTCTTTGCGTCGCGCCGGAGCAAGCCTTTGCTCATTCGTACTGAGCGCGCCGCCGTCACTCGGCAAAACGCCGGCCAGACATTCAAACAGCGTAGTTTTGCCCGCGCCGTTCGGCCCGATCAAACCCAATACTTCGCCTCGCCGCACGCTGAAACTCACGTTCCGCAGTACCGCGCGCGCGCCGAATTGTTTGGAGAGGCCACTGACGGTCAGCAGATTCATTATGCGCCGCAATATCAGTACCGCGAGCGGTAGCGAGCGTGGTTCTATCAATGA
>DATEMG010000251.1:0-10195 GCA_035275805.1 Blastocatellia bacterium | reverse complement strand
CCCCGCCGACTAAAGTCGGTACTCTAAACGCTCTCCTCCGGCGGCGGTAATTTCACCCGATGCGCCGAAGTCATTGTTCCGGTTTAAAGCGATCGCAATTGCCATTCCATTCGATTGGCAATTTGGAATGTGCGATTGGCGATGATTTCCGACCGGGCGCCGCCCGGAGCCGGGCCGCCGCCGCGAGCCGAAGACTCCGTTTGAAAGATTCTCCTGACAGGCGGTAATGCCCGTGCGGTTGTGGTAAATTAGCCTTTCCGCGGCTCCCGCACGGATAAAACCATTCAATAAGGAAGAAGAAAGATGGAAGCTTTTCGAGACAGCATGCTGCAACTCATCACACAGACTTCAACCAACCTGCCGCCCGACGTACGCCGCGCCATGGCGCGAATGCTCGAACAGGAGCAGGGCGCGCGCTCAGCCCAGGCGCTGCAGGTCATCGCCACCAACATTGACATGGCCGGCGACAACGAAGGCCCGATCTGCCAGGACACCGGCTGGCCAACCTTCGAGATCAAAACTCCAGTCGGCGCAAATCAGATAGTGATGAAAAAGGAGATCCGCGAGGCCATCGCCGAAGCCACTAAGCGCGGCAAGCTGCGCACCAACTCGGTTGATTCTCTGACCGGCGTTAACGCGTCGGATAATCTCGGCCCCGGCACGCCGACCATGCATTTCGAGCAGTGGGAGAACGGCGACGAGATCGAGGTCAAGCTGCTGCTCAAGGGCGGCGGATGCGAGAACAAGAACATTCAATACTCGCTGCCGATGGAAATCCCGCACCTTGGCAAGGCCGGACGCGACCTGGACGGCGTGCGCAAATGCATCCTCCACGCGGTCTGGCAGGCGCAGGGGCAAGGTTGCAGCGCGGGCGCGGTGGGCGTCTGCATCGGCGGCGACCGTACGACGGGCTACCTGCACGCGAAGGAACAGCTCTTCCGCACGCTCGACGACGCCAATCCCCACCCGCAACTCGCGAAGCTCGAAGATTACGTCATGCAGACGGCCAACACGCTAGGCATCGGCGCGATGGGCTTCGGCGGAAACTCGACTTTGATCGGATGCAAGATCGGCGCGCAGAACCGCCTGCCCGCAAGCTTCTTCGTCTCGGTCGCTTATGACTGTTGGGCGTTTCGGCGTCTGGGCGTTACGCTCGACGCGAAGACCGGCGCGATCAAAAACTGGCTCTATCGCGACGATAAGGAGCCTGCGATCAAGATGTCCAGCGGGGCCGGCGGCGGCTTCGTCAGCACAGGCAAAGAGAAAGTGTTGCGCACGCCAATCACCGAAGAGCAAGTCCGCGAGCTTCAGGTCGGCGATGTAGTGCTGATCTCGGGCGAAATGCTAACGGGCCGTGACGCCGTTCACGCCCATTTGATGAAGAACGAGCCGCCGGTCAGCTTGCAGGGCTCAGCGCTCTACCACTGCGGCCCCGTCGTCATGAAAAACGGCAATTACAGGATCACCGCCGCCGGACCGACCACCAGCATCCGCGAAGAACCTTATCAGGGCGAGATCATCAAACGCTACGGCGTGCGGGCCGTCATCGGCAAAGGCGGAATGGGCGCAAAAACTTTGGCAGCGATGAAAGAGCACGGCGCGGTCTACCTGAACGCCATCGGCGGCGCGGCCCAGTATTACGCAAAATGCATTGACGAAGTGGTCGACGTGAAGCTGCTCGAATTCGGCATCCCCGAAGCGATGTGGCGGCTCCGAGTGACCGACTTCCCGGCCATCGTGACCATGGACGCCCACGGCAATTCGTTGCACGCGGATGTCGAGAAGGCTTCGGCGACTGTGTTGGCGAAGCTGGCCGAGCCCGTGTTTTAATTATGTCCTACAGGAGGGTGTGATGATGAGCGAGTTGATTTTCCTCGTTGAGGAAGCGCCTGAAGGCGGGTTTATAGCGCGCGCATTAGGCCAGGCCATTTTCACCGAGGCTGATGATCTGCCGAGTCTGCGAGAGCAGATTCGCGACGCTGTGCGCTGCCATTTTGAGGAAGGGCAGCGACCGTCGATGATTCGGCTTCATTTCGTTCGCGATGAAGTGATGGCGGCATGAAATTACCTCGCAATATATCCGGCGTCGATTTGGCGCAGACCATGAAAAAACTAGGCTACAGTGTCACGCGACAGACCGGTAGCCACATGCGATTGACCACGCAATAGTAGGGTGAACATCACCTGACTATTCCCTGTCACGACCCGCTACGGGTCGGTACTTTGGCGGCAATTCTGGCTGAAGTGGCCGCCCACTTCGGATTGTCGCGTGAAGAACTGGTCGAGCGGCTTTGGCCATGATGTGAACGCAAGGCGGCGCCGAAACGTTGATTTTCTGGGTACGCATCGCTTCCGGCGTGCAGTCTCGGCAAGAGGCCCATTAAGAAGCAATGAATCGCCCCCCGAGACTGCACGCTGGAAGCGATGCGTACCCAGGGAGCGCCATCTGATTCATAACCCGAGAAAGGATCTTCACGATGTTCAAGAGACTCCCAGTCCTCCTACTTATTGGCGTCTGTATGTCATTAACGGCAATCGCCCAGCGTCGTATCCCTGCGGTTGACGACCTGCTCAACGTCAAAAGCCTGGGAGGCGCGCTAATTTCGCCCGACGGCAAATACGTCGCCTACACCATCAACGAGACGGATTGGAAGCAGGACGCCTTCGTCACGCAAATCTGGCTGGCGAACACGGCGACCGGAAAGTCATTCCAGGTCACGCGCGGCGAAAAGTCGGCCGGCAATCCGCAATGGTCTCCGGACGGCCAGTGGTTGGCCTTCACCAGCAACCGCGTAGGCGACAAGAATCAAATCTTCGTCATCTATCCCGACGGCGGCGAGGCAGCGCAACTGACCAAGGCCGAGAACGGCGTCAACGGGTTCGCGTGGTCGGAGGACGGAAAGAGCATCGCGTTCACGGCGAGCGACGCCAACCAAAAAACCGCCAAGGAGCGCAAAGACCATCTCGGCGATTTCGAGGTTGTGCGCAAGGAATACAACCACTCACACCTCTGGACCTTCACCGTGGCCGAGGCCTTGAAAGAGCCGGTCGCCGGGGCGCAGCTCACGCGCGGCAAGGAGTTCAGCGTCACCTCGTTTTCGTGGTCGCCGAACGGCAAGCTGATTGCGTTCAGCGCGACGAAGAATCCCGACTTGATCAACGGAGGAACGTCTGAAATTTATCTCTATGATTTCGACGGAAAAGTGACCAGGAATCTGGTCGCGCAGCCAGGCCCCGACAACAATCCGCGATGGTCGCCCGACGGCAAAAGGATCGTTTTCTCGTCGGCGATGGGTAATCCGAAATTCTTTCACGCGAATTCAAAGCTGGCGGTCGTATCGGTTGAGGGCGGCGCGCCGCGTTCGATCACCGACGCTTTCGACGAACAACCGGGGTTTGTCGAATGGAACGCCGACGGGATTTATTTCGGCGGCTTGCAGAAGACGGCTTCGCACCTATTCCGCGTCGATCCGGAGACCGGCAGGATCACTCGCGTGACCGCGCCGGACAATTTTATGGCCGGCGGATTCTCATTCACCAAAGACGGCAAGCAGATCGCGTTCACTTCCCCGTCTCCGACCACGCTCAACGAGGTCTACGTTTCTACGCTTCAGAATTTCTCGCCGCGCAAGCTGACCTCTATGACCGACCAGGTCAAGGACTTCACGCTCGCCACGCGCGAGGTCATCTCGTGGCAGAGCAAGGACGGCGCGACCATCGAAGGCGTCCTGATCAAACCGGCCGACTTCGATCCGAATAAAAAATACCCGCTGCTCTGCGTCATTCACGGAGGGCCTACGGGAATTGACCGCCCGACGCTGCTCGATGCGCGTTATTACCCGACCGACCTGTGGGCCGCGCGAGGCGCGCTGGTTTTGAAAGTGAACTATCGCGGATCCGCCGGCTACGGCGAGAAGTTCAGGCAGTTGAACGTCCGCAACCTGGGGGTCGGCGACGCATGGGACGTGCTCTCAGGCGTAGATCACCTGATCGGCAAGGGCTGGGTTGACCCGAAGAAAGTCGGCTGCATGGGCTGGAGCCAGGGAGGCTATATCTCGGCTTTCCTGACAACTTCGTCTGATCGCTTCGCGGCGATCTCGGTAGGCGCTGGAATCTCGAATTGGGCCACTTATTATTACAACACGGACATCACGCCGTTCACGATTCAATACCTCGGCGACGACCCGGCGGACGATCCTGAAATCTACGCGAAGACCTCGCCGATGAGCTATGTCAAACAGGCGAAGACGCCGACGTTGATTCAGCACGGCGAATTCGACAAACGCGTGCCGATCCCGAACGCATACGAGTTGCGACAGGGGCTGGAAGACAGGGGCGTGAAGGTCGAGATGGTCGTCTACAAAGGATACGGTCACGGCATTACCAAGCCTAAATCAATGCGCGCCGTGATGCGGCACAATCTGGATTGGTTCAATCATTACATCTTCGGCGATCCACTGCCGGATTTCTCAAAACCTGATTTGCCGAAGAAGGATGATAAGGAAGCGACGAAAAGTCAGGCTGGAAACTGAATCTGGCTCTACGGGTCAGTACCGCGAGCGGTAGCGAGCGTGACTTAATGCGAAGCGCGCTCGCTACCGCTCGCGGTACTGATAAATACAGCCATTTTCTTCTTTTCGTTGAAATCACTTAGGCTTTCAATTACGCTGTGCGCCAAGTCCGCAGTTAAAAATCCATGACAACCAGGAGTCCATTTATGACGATGATGAATGTGCCATTGACTATGCCGGTATTGATGGATCGCGGGCCCGAGTTGATGCCTGACAACGAGATCGTCTCGAAGATGCGCGACGGGGTCCACCGCTACACTTACGCCGATCTAGGCCGCCGCGCGCGTCAGGTGGCGAGCGCCTTGACCAGGCTCGGCGTCAGGCAGGGCGACCGCGTGGCGACGCTGGCCTGGAACAGTTACCGCCACCTGGAAGTCTATTACGCGTCGCCCTGCATGGGCGCTGTGCTGCACACGCTCAACCTGCGCCTCTCTTCGGCCGATCTCGAATACATTATCAATCATGCCGAAGATTCGGTTATCTGCGTCGACGAAGACCTGCTGCCCATCCTGGAGAAGCTCGAAGGCAGGATTCCGACCGTCAAACACATACTCGTCATGAGCAACACCGGCGATTGGAAGACGACGCTCTCGCCCGCCCACGATTACGAGCAATTGATCGGCGCCGAAAAGACTGAATTCATCTGGCCAGACATCGACGAGAACTCTCCGATGGGCTTGTGCTACACCAGCGGCACGACCGGCAAGCCTAAGGGCGTGATGTACACGCACCGGTCAAACTATATCCACACGATCACCGGCGGGTTGCCCGACATGCTCGGATTGACGCGCGCCGACACCGTGATGGCCATCGTCCCGATGTTCCACGCCAACGCCTGGGGACTGCCATACATCTGCTGCATGCTCGGCTCGAAGCAGGTCTTCCCCGGCCCGACGATGGACGGCGTTTCGATCTGCCAATTGATAGAGGCCGAGAAGGTGACGTTCACGGGCGGAGTGCCCACAATCTGGCTCGGCGTGATGAATGAATTGCAGCAGAATCCCGGCAAATACGACCTGTCGAGCCTGCAGTCAATGATCTGCGGCGGCTCGGCGCCGCCTCGCGCGATGATCGACTGGTTCGAGACCAATCTAGGCGTCAATTTCATTCACGCATGGGGAATGACCGAAACCAGCCCGCTCGGCTCTAACGCGCGCCTGAAACCGAAGATGGAAGATTGGCCGCGCGAGAAAAAACTCGACGTCAAACAGCGCGCGGGCATACCCGCGCCAGGATTGAAGATGCGCATCGTCGACGACGCCGGCAATGAAGTTCCGCACGACGGCGTGGCTATGGGAAGGTTGCTGGTCCAGGGCCCGTGGGTAGCCTCGACTTATTACAAGGAAGATCCCTCGCCCGAAAAATTCCCCGACGGGTGGCTAGACACAGGTGACGTGGCGACGCTCGACGCCGAAGGCTATATGGCCATCGCCGATCGTTCAAAGGACCTGGTCAAGAGCGGAGGCGAATGGATTTCATCGGTGGATCTGGAAAACGCCATTATGGCCCTTTCCGGCGTGGCCGAAGCCGCGGTCATCGCCGTCAATCACCCTAGATGGCAGGAACGCCCGCTCGCCTGCGTCGTCATCAAACAGGGCTCGGCGGTCACGAAAGAACAAATCTACGACCATCTCGGCAAGAGCTTCGCGAAATGGTGGATGCCGGACGACATCGTTTTCATAGATGCCGTGCCGAAGACCAGCGTAGGCAAGTTCGACAAGAAGACGCTGCGCGATCAGTTCAAGGATTTTCAACTGGCGACGGAATAATCCACCCGTAGGTGGTTTGCCCGATTTCAATATCGCCCGTAGAGGTTCTCAGCTCCTTATGCCAAAGAAGCCAAAAGTATTCATGCGGCATTCAGTATGTGACTACCCTGGTCGTAAGTATGCTCGGAGAAAATATCAAACTGCTCTTCAAGCTCTGGTACCGCCCGGTCTCCGCAATGAGCGACATCATTGACAGAGGCGACTGGCTCTTCGGAGCCGCGCTGGTCACGGCGACGGCGTTCCTGCTCGCTTTCACGGTGACCAACCGCATATACAAAACCTACGAGTCCGCCTCCATCCCGCTGGAAGAAAGACTGGCGGCAATGAAACCGGCGCCGCAAGAGATTTCGCCTTCCGATCAACCACAGACAGAACCGGATGAAGAAGTTGTGGAGGATTTGGAACAGAACTTCCCGGAAACCAGACGGCTGCCGTTACCTATCATCGGGAATGTGGGCTGGCGGCTGGTGTCGTTCACCCCGACCAGCCTGTTCGCCATCGCGCTTTCTCTGGCCGCGCTGTACGCGCCGGCGGCGATCCTGGCGTTGACGCTGATCTCCAGAACCGGCAGCTTCAGCGTCGCGTTTCGACGCGATTACGGCTCTCTGTTGATCTGCGTGTATATGGCCTGGGCGGCGTCTCATCTGCCGTTCGCGCTGGCGGGTTTCGCGCTGGACCCGCTGAAACTGGGGGCGGAAGGCGCGCTGGTCTTGTGGCTGCTGGGCAGCGGATGTTTCGGCGCATTGATGATTTTCGCGCTGCGCATGGTTTGCGGCGCCAGTTTCAAACACGCGGCGGTGGTCGTCGGCATCGCCTGGATTTCGCTGCGCTTCGATTCATGGCTGTTTTCAATCGCGACATTCTCTCCATTCTTCACGCTGATCTGGGGACTGCCGCTGGCCTTGGGGGCCGTTTACGGCGTGCGCGCCGCCCACATCCAACGCCAAAATTTCCGCCGCCACCTCGAATCCTGCACAATCAACGAGCGTGACGCGGAAGCGCATATTCAGCTCGGCCTGATCTATCAGCGGCGCCGCCAATTCGGCGAAGCCGCCGCGCGTTTTAAACGCGCCGTCGAAATTGACCCGAAAGAACCGGACGCCAACTTCGAGCTTGGCCGGATCGCCCGGCAGGATGGCCGGCTACAAGACGCCATAAATCATTTCAACGCCGTCGTCACGCACAGCGACAAGTTTCGCCAGAGCGAGATATGGAGGGAGATCGGCGCGACATACCTGGCCGCGGGGATGTATCAGGATGCGTGTCAGGCGCTGGAGAAATATGTGGACCGCCGGCCGTTCGACCCCGAAGGTCTGTATCACTTCGGCGAGACGCTGCGGAACCTGGGCGACGTCGAGCGCGCGCAGGAGATGTACAGGCAATGCGTCCAGGCGGTGAAGACCATGCCATATTACCGTCGCAATGAAGTCAGTAATTGGAGCAGGTTGGCGCAGGCAAGGTTGACGTAAGGGACCTGCCCCGTTCGTCGTTGAGCGTTCGGCGCGCAAGACAATCGTACAATAACTATGCTCACCCGAAACCCGGCCAAAAACATTGATGAGGTCATCGCCCGACTTACCGACATCATTGACATCTCTCGCCAGGAGCCTGGGCGATTGGGCTATTTCGCCGCGCTCTATCGCAAAGTCACTGTCAACGTGAAGCAGGGCATTCTGAACGGGCGTTTTGAAGACGGCGCCCGGATGGAGAGACTGGATGTGAATTTCGCCAACCGCTATCTGGAAGCTTACGAGCTTCATCGCAAAGGCGAGCCCCCGACCGCTTCGTGGCAAGTTTCGTTCGAGGCGGCGCGACATTGGCGCCCGCTTATCCTGCAACACCTGCTGCTGGGCATCAACGCGCACATCAACCTCGACCTGGGGATCGCCGCCGTCGAGACTTCTCCCGGAGATCAACTGGCGCCGCTCAAACACGACTTCGATATGATCAACAGACTTCTCGCCGATCTCGTGCAGCCAGTGCAAGACCAGATCGGCAAGGTGTCGCCCTGGATAGGCTTTCTGGAAAGAATCGATCCGAGCGCCGACGACGCGATCATCAATTTCAGCCTGGATCGGGCGCGCTCTTCGGCGTGGAATTTAGCGGTGAGGCTGAATTCGCTCGGCGAGAACGAGCGAATCGCGGAGGTGAAACTGCGCGATCTTGAGATCTCCGCGCTCGGCCGATTGGTTTATAAGCCGCCCGGCGTTTTTCTGAATCTTGGTTTGCTGGCGATACGAATGCGGGAAAGCAATGATGTCTCGCGAGTCATTGATACGCTCAGCTAGGGCGAGCTTTTAATCGGTACAGTACCGCGCGCGTAAGCAAGCGGCTGCCTCATCGGCGCCCCGCTTGCTTACGCGCGCGGTACTGCGCCTATCACTACCTCTCCAGCCGCAAGCTACGAATTATCTTCTCGAAAGCTGACCTGTAAACGCCGGATTCATCCTCCGGCGCGATGGTGATGATGTAAAACAACCGCCCGTCGGCCGTGACCGTAGTGTAAGTCTCGTCGATCTCGGCGACGCCGTTGATCGCCGAAGGGCCTGAGATTACGGCGTAATAACCCTCCTGCCCGCCGAAATCGATCTGCTGCGGCTCGCGGACGATCTGGAAATCTTGATTGCTTTCGACCTGCTGCTGGATGAACGCATCGGTGGCCGACTGCAAATCGGGCTGGCTGACGTCGCGCACGCCGATGAAAATTCCGTGCGTGACCATCAGGTTATCTTTGTATTTTCCGTAAGCCCCTTTCGGCGCGAAAATCAATTCGGAATCGCTCGTCTTGAGCGCGTCCCAGTTCGCGGGAACCTGAACGGCGAACGATCTATCATTCGGCTGGTAGTCGCCGGATTGCGCCGACGGCCGCGGCGGGCGCGCGCCGAGTTCGATGTCGGTCGGGTCCTCGCCGATCCGTCGCAGCCTGCTGTCCTCGCTCAATGACGACTCGCGTCCGGTCAAACGCGATTTGACCGCCTCGAATTCCGGCGTCGTGTGAACCGGATTCGTGGAGATGGGCAGTCTTGAAATCTCTTCGGTGATGTATTTGACCCGGTTGCCGGGGTCGGGGTGATCGCTCAGCATTTCGGGCACGCGCTGCCCGCCCTGCTCCTCGAGCGTTTTAAAGAAATTAGCCATGTCGAGCGGGTCGTATCCGGCTTCGACCATGATCCGCGCTCCTTCCAGATCGGCCTCTTTTTCGGCAGCGCGGCCGTATTTCAAAAATAGCATGTTCGCGCCGAGCCCGCCGATGGCCTCGACGGCTTGGCCCAGATCGGTATTTTCGCCGGCCCCCGCGATGCCTCCCAAAATACCCAGCCCCGCTTGCGCCAGGCGCGCTTTCGACGCCTGGTTGGTGCCGTGACGCAGAGCCACGTGCGCGATCTCGTGCGCCATCACGCCCGCCAGTTCGCCCTCGTTGCGGGCGGCCGCAATCGCGCCGGCGTTGACGAACAAAAACCCGCCAGGCAGGGCGAAGGCGTTGATCTCGCGCGTCGCGACAACTTGAAATTGATACGGGAATCTTTCGCCGGCGGCCTTAGACGCCAGTTTTGCGCCGAGTTGTTTGACGTAACCATCAATCTCCGGATCATCGAGCATCGGCGTTTCGGTCAGAATCTGCTGAGACGATTGGCGGCCTATTTGAACGTCCTGTTCCGGGCTGAAAAGATTGAAGCCTGGCTTGAAACGCGGCTGCGAACGCGAACCCGGCGGCGCCGACATCCCACCTTGCCGCGATCCGCTACAATTCAACTGCCCGACGAGCAACGAAATTGCCAATAACGACAATGCGACTCTGCGTCCGATCATACCTGGGGCCTCCATGCGCGGGGAGTGGGGAATGGGGAATGGGGA
>DATEMG010000250.1:0-5347 GCA_035275805.1 Blastocatellia bacterium | reverse complement strand
GTAATGCGATGAAGAGTTCGTAATGCATCTATTAAGCAGAGACGGGGCGACGGGGCGACGGGGCGAAAAGGATAGATGAGGTTATTTCCCTCTATGTCTTCTCTTCGCCCTGTCGCCCCGTCGCTCAGTCGCTCAGTCTTTTTTTGACTCAGGGCGCATGTGCGGGAAGAGGATCACGTCGCGGATCGAATACTGATTGGTAAGAATCATGACCAGGCGGTCGATTCCGATCCCTTCGCCTCCGGTCGGCGGCATCCCGTAAGAGAGCGCGCGGATGTAATCCTCGTCGAGCATCATCGCCTCCTCGTCGCCTCGCTCTCGCTGTTGCGTCTGTTCCTCGAAGCGTCGGCGCTGTTCGACGGGGTCATTCAATTCCGAGAAGGCGTTGGCGATCTCCATGTTGGCGACGTACAGTTCGAACCGCTCGACGAAGCGCGGGTCGGCGGCCTTCTGCTTCGAGAGCGGCGAAAGCTCCGTCGGAAATTCCGTGATGAAGGTCGGGCCGATAAGATGAGGCTCGGCTACATGTTCGAAGATCGCGCCCAGCAACTGACCGTCGTTCAACTTCGGGTCGAAGTCCAGGCCGATCTCGGAGGCGGCGGCTTCGAGCCGCTCGCGGTCCATCAGGCCTTCCAGGGTCGGCCGCGTCGCTTCGGCGGGCCAATATTCAAGCGCCGCCTCGCGCATCGTCATCCTCCGCCATTCATTGAAATCGATTATGCGGTCTCGATACGCCACCCGGCGCGCCCCGCAGACCTTGTCCACCAGCTTCGTGATCAGGTCCTGAGTCAAATCCATGAGGTCGTTGAAATCCGAATAGGCCTGATACCATTCGAGCATCGTGAATTCGGGGTTGTGCTTGTAGTCCAGTCCTTCGTTGCGAAAGTTGCGATTGATTTCGTAGACCTTCTCGAAGCCGCCGACGACCAGCCTCTTTAGATAAAGCTCGGGCGCGATGCGCGCGTAAAGCTCGATGTCGAGCGCGTTGTGGTGCGTGACGAACGGGCGCGCCGCCGCGCCGGTCGCCAGCGGAGAAAGCATCGGCGTTTCGACCTCGATGTATCCCCGATCGTCGAAATAGCGGCGGATCTCGCGGATGATCTGCGCGCGCCGCTCGAAGACCTCGCGCGAAGTCAATTCGCCGGGAGGCCTTTCCTGCGCCGCGCCGCTGGCGATCAGGTCGACGTAGCGCTGGCGGTAGCGCAACTCCTTGTCGGTCACACCATGATATTTGTCGGGCATCGGCAGCAGCGCCTTGGCCAGAAATTGAAGCCGGGTTACGTGGACCGAAAGTTCGCCGGTCTTCGTGATGAACAAAAACCCCTCGACGCCGAGCCAATCGCCGAGGTCCAGCTTTTGATATAGCGTCCAGGCCTCGTCGCCGACGTCGTTCTTGCGGACGTAAACCTGCGACCGGCTCAGGCCGTCCGAGAGGTGCGCGAAGGCGGCCTTGCCCATCAGCCGCATCGTCATAATCCGACCGGCGATTCTGACTCGCCCTCCCTCCACCGCTTTCAACTCTTCGTTGACTCGCGCGGCTTCCGCCTCGTCGGCCTTCTTGCCGGCATAGCTCTGGTAATGCTCGACTATTTGCGAGATTGTGTGGGTGCGGTCGAAGCGGTTCGGATAAGCGTCATTGCCCATCTCCGCGATCTCTTCCAGATGGCGGCGGCGCTGTTGAATTTGATCGATCTCCTGGTGGTCTGACAAAACAGTGAAAACTCCCTCAAAAAAGTTGCGCCGGACTGCCGGTCCTCGCGTAATATGCTTATGCGGAATTCATTCGGAGCGGTAACTGGCGGCGCGGAGCATGGCGGCTCTGTAAAATTCAAAACAGGATTATAGGAACCACGATTTAAGGGTGTCAACTATAGGCTTTGTAGGATTTATAGGATTCGTCCCATAAGCTCTAAAAGTCCCATTCACTCTGAGGAGAACAAGATGAAATCAGGAACACGTATTTCACTTACTGTTGTGGCGGTTTCTCTGGCTCTGTTCGTCGCGTTCGCGGCATACGGGCGCCGCAATGAGGCGGCGGATGATCGTACGGACAGTACTGAGCCACAATGGGAGTATCTGATCGTCTCAGGGGGCCAATCCAATCTTTCGACCTCGGGCAATGAAAATTATCCGAATATGCGGAAACAGCCGGACGGCTCATTCGCCCGTGAATATTTTCCGCTCGAACGCAACTTCGATAAGCTCGGCGCGAAAGGGTGGCAATTGGTGAGCGTCCACGGACCTCAGAACGACCCGGTCTATTTCTTCAAGCGGCCTAAAGGGGGCAAATGACCGGTACGGCGCCGCTCGTCCATGCGCGGGCGCTGCGGCCGGCAGGCCAAAATTACTGAAACATCGGTCGCGCCACCCGCGTATAGCCCGTTGCAATCAGATCGGAATTTAGATCAGGGCCTGAATTTGCATAGGCTTAAAAGGAGAGTAGATCTATGGCTCAGACAATAGGCACGATCATTCTCGTAGTTCTGGCGCTGGTGGCGGTCGCGGCGGTTCTCAATTTTATTCTGGGTGTGCTCGGGTTCGTCTTCACTTTGCTCCCGCATCTTATCCAGTTGGCGATCTTCGCAGGAGTCTTCTATCTGGCATGGCTGTTGTTTCGCAAACTCGCTCACTCGAAAAAGTGCTGAAGAATTGATCCGTTGATATTCAACCTCCAATATGGATCTTTAACGAGCCGCCATGCTCGGCTCGAGGCCCTTGTCTCCAATCGCATTGGCTCATGTTGGCCAAGGCCTTCGGGAATCGGGCCGGGCATGGCGGCTCATTCTTTGTCACACCTGAACTGAAATTTTCTTTCCCTGAATCTAATAAAATGATTTCGCTCTGGCGCATTCAACAAGCGCGCATAATTCGCTAAAGCGCTCGATTACATAATCAACTTCCGCCTCGACCAGTTCCGTACGCCCACGAAAACCGGGAACGTAGCCGCAGGTCTTCATATTCGCCGCCCTCCCGGCCTCGACATCTACACGGCTGTCTCCGACCATCAAGCACTCCGACGCCGGGGCCCCGCACCGGCGCGCCGCCTCCAGGAGCATCAGCGGGGAAGGTTTGCGCTCCGGCAGACAATCTCCGCCAATAACGATCTTGAAATACCGCGACAGCCCAATTCCTTCCAGCAGCGAGATTGTGAATTCGTAGGGCTTGTTGGTGACGACGGCTTTCGGGATGTGACCGAGCCGCGCGAGCGTCTCTATTACCTCAGGGTAAACGCGCGTTTGATCCAACAAGTGCTCGCGGTAGTGGCGCCGAAAAATTTCGAGCGCGTGATCGATATCGTAATCCGGCGGCCCGCCGTTCTGACCGGCTCTTAATGCGCGCTCGACCAATAAGCGCGCGCCTTCGCCAACGAATTTGAGAACGCGCGTGTCGGGCAGGGGCTCGCGCCCGAGTTCGGCCAGCATCAGGTTGACCGAATTGATCAGATCGGCGCGCGAATCCACCAGCGTTCCATCAAGGTCAAATAGCAAACATTGATAACTCATCCGACTTTCGTTTTCCCTCAGAGGAGCGGTACTATGATCTTTACTCCAAAGGTTACTTTCGGCCTCCCAGTTTACAATCTGAACACGGCCGAATCCAGCGCGATTTTGAACTCACTCCCCGCTTCCATTTTGATGGCGCATATCAGGAAAGGATCATAATGTCCAAGCAGGACCACGCTCAACACAAATTCACCAACCGTTTGATCGAGGAAACCAGCCCTTATCTTCTACAGCATGCCCATAATCCGGTTGACTGGTATGCCTGGCAAGAGGAAGCCTTTGAGCGCGCGCGGCGAGAGGACAAGCCGATTCTTCTGAGCATAGGTTACCGGGCATGTCATTGGTGTCACGTAATGGAGGACGAGTCGTTCGAGGACGAAGCCATTGCGCAATTGATGAATGACAACTTCATCAACATCAAGGTCGACCGTGAAGAGCGTCCAGACCTGGACTCGATTTATATGAACGCCGTGCAGATGATGACCGGGAGCGGAGGGTGGCCGATGACGGTCTTTCTGACGCCTGACGGCAAACCGTTTTACGGCGGGACTTATTTCCCGCCGGCTGACCGCTACGGGATGCCGGGGTTCCCGCGCGTGCTGATCTCGGTCGCCGAGGCCTATCGCGACCGGCGCGACGAGATCGAGAACAGCGCCGAAGGTATGCTGGGCGAATTAAAGCGGCTGGACCGGGTCGTCGCGCCGAAAGGAGAGTCGGAAGGCGGTCTGAGTTATTTTGTCGTCGACCACGCGGCTAATCATTTGCTGAGAGCGCTCGATCCTGTTCATGGCGGGTTCGGTAGCAAGCCCAAATTCCCGCCCTCGATGGCGCTGGAGTTTTTGCTGCGCCAGTGGGGGCGCGCGAAGGACGCCGGCGCGCTCGACGCGGTCGAATTGACTCTGAACAAGATGGCGCGCGGCGGATTATACGACCAATTGGGCGGGGGCTTTCATCGCTACTCGGTCGACGAAAAATGGCTCGTTCCTCATTTCGAGAAAATGTTGTATGACAACTCCCTCTTGAGTCGCGTCTACACGGAAGCCTTTCTTGCCACCGGCAATGAGTTTTACAAGCGCATCGCCATAGAAACGCTCGATTATGTCACGCGCGAGATGACCGACAAAGAAGGGGGGTTTTATTCCACGCAGGACGCCGACAGCGAGGGCGAGGAAGGGAAGTTTTTCGTCTGGACGCCGGAAGAGGTCACGGCGCTGCTTGGAGAAGAAGACGCGCGCCTGTTTAACCGCTACTTTGACGTGTCGGAGACGGGCAATTTTGAGGACCACAGCATTTTACATATCGACGAAGACGTGGACGTAATCGCCAGGTTAATGAAGACGCCGCGCGAGCGCCTGGCTGAAGTCGTCGAACGCGGCCGCGCGATTCTCTTCGACGCGCGCGAGAAGCGAGTCAAACCGTATCGCGATGAAAAGATACTGACCGCATGGAATGGATTGATGATGCGGAGCTATGCTGAGGCTTCGCGCGCGTTCGATCGGAAAGATTATCTTGAAATTGCGGTCAGGAACGCGGACTTTCTACTGACCAGGCTGCGGCGCGACGGGCGATTGCTCAGGACGTACAAAGACGGCGAGAGCAAGTTGAACGGCTATCACGAAGATTACGCTTACGTGATTGAGGGATTGCTCGCGCTTTACGAAGCGTCGTTCGACACTCGCTGGTTCGAAGAGGCGCGGACGCTGGCGGAGACGATGATTGCGCAGTTCTGGGACGCCGAGGCCGGCGGCTTCTTCTTCACCAGCGCCGACCATGAGAGATTGATCACGCGCACGAAAGATTTTTACGACAACGCTATCCCGTCCGGGAATTCGGCGGCCGCGTCG
>DATEMG010000249.1:0-2741 GCA_035275805.1 Blastocatellia bacterium | reverse complement strand
ATATTGGATTCTTCCCGCCGCTGCTGCATTCCCGGTACGAAGAAATGGGGTGTGGAGGTGAAGGATCTACACATCAACGGGCCGGCCGATCTTTTCGGATTGCGCACTGGCGACGTTATCACCGAGTTCGACGGCCATCCGGTGAAGACGCCCAACGAATTCAACCGCCACATCCGCGCCACAAAACCCGGCAGCAAAATAGCGCTGACGTTATATCGCGGCGGCGCCGAGCAGAAAATTGAACTGATCCTGGGACGTCGATGGGAAGAAATCGAAAGAATCATGGCCCGCCGGCGCTAATTGATTTGTAAGGCATCGACTGGATCAGTACCGCGAGCGGTAGCGAGCGTGACTTTGGCCAATGGCCGCTCGCTACCGCTCGCGGTACTGATTTCGCCTCATCCCTTCTTCAGCAGCGCGATCTGCCCTGCGTGATAGACGGGGTGGCTCGTGAGGCCACGCAGCATGTATTCAACCGTGTAGTCTTTGCCGGGGACGATTTCGGGCAATCGCTCGTCCGTCAACGTGGCGACCGCTTCGATCAACCTGCGATGCCTCTCGTCAAACCTGGCAATTGTCAATCGCCACGCTTCTTCGCTCGCGTCGGTCACGGCCGGGAAGTCGCCTTCCTCCGGCTCGTCCGTTTGCAGTCCGGCGAGCCTGCGTATCATAACGCCTTCCCACGCTGCGACGTGCAAAGTGAGTTCCCAGATGCTGTGAGCGTTCGCCAGCGGTTTGGCGGCGGCCTGCTCGGCGGTCACGCCGGACAGGATTTCTTTCAGCGACGGCCCGTGCCAGGGCTCGCCGTCGTGAATTTCTTTAAGTTCATCGATGATCGTTTGAATCACTGACATCTCCTTTTAGCTCCGGTTTGAGTGTGATAGGCCGGATCATTTCGCATTTGTGTAGTATTCATAGTGCTGTACGGTCGGCTCGAATTCGAGCAGAAACTTCTCGTCCTCGGCATAGTAGCGGGCGCGCTCGTAATCGTCGCCGGCGAAGCCTTTGATGGATTCGAGCGAATCCCACAGCGAGATCGTTAAAAAATGCGACCGCTCTCCGTCCGCGCGGCGCAACACGAACGCCCCTCGATTTCCCGGCGTTGCGAGGTAGTCAGGAATACAAGTCTGATTCAGATAATCGAGGTATGCGTCAGCTTTCTCTGTCAATGTGACACCGTACCAATGTTTGACGATCTTGCGGGTAACCGATTAAACTATAATTGACGGTTACACGATAAATCGATCGCTGTAACCTGTCAATGATTATTTATTGGTTACCGGAAAAGGGACGCGTATGAACTTCAATGAACGGCCTGCGGCGCGTATGAACCTGGTTGGCGGCCGTTTGTGCCTGGATTTTGTGAACACGGTCGGCGGCTGGAAGGCCGACCCGGCGAGGGGGAAGTACGACCCTTGCGCGGCGGTCGCGCGCGCAGACAAACTGAATGATTACTTCGATCTGCTGGCGTGGAGTCTGCATGTGGGGGTGTTCAATGAGAACGAAGCGCAGGCGCTCGCGCGTGAAGCAGGGCGGCGCGAGAAAGAGGCCGCCGCGACGCTCAAGCGCGCCGTCTCGTTGCGCGGGGCGATCTATCGCGTCTGCGCCGCCGTCATTCACAGGGCGCTCCCGCGCGCTTCCGACATCGATCTGCTCAACCAGGAGCTGAACGTCGCCAACGGCCGAGTCCGCCTTGGCGTCGGCGAAGAGAATTTCGTCTGGGAGTGGACGGACACGAAGAACGCGCTGGACCGTATGCTCTGGCGGATCGCTGATTCGGCCGCCGAGATGTTGACTACCGACGACCTGACGCGCTTGCGCGGATGCCCCGGCGAAGAATGCGGCTGGTTGTTTCTGGACATCAGTAAAAATAGCCGCCGTCAATGGTGCGATATGCAGGCCTGCGGCAATCTGGCAAAGGTGCGCCGCTTCCGCCAGCGCCAAGCGTCTTAAACTTACTCCTGTGGAAAAGCAACCACGAAGAAACGAAGAGCGCGAAGGGTTTTTCTGTCTTCCTAAACGCCCTTCGTTTCTTCGTGGTTGAGTTTCATTTTTGGGATCGCCGCCTCCCACAAACGAACACACTCCTCGGCCGGAGATTCACGACCATTGGCATAAACACGTAGCTATCAGTTGATTACGGATGCGCCGACGGCGGCGCCGCAATTGCGTGACGGCAAATCAGCCCTGGTATCTCCACCATGCTTTCATAAAATCAGGAGTTGGATATGCAAACACTTTGGCAAGACCTGCGCTTCGGCGCGCGAATGTTAATGAAGAAGCCCGGCTTCACGCTGATTGTGCTTCTCACGCTCGCTTTGGGCATCGGAGTGAACACGGCGATATTCAGCGTCGTCAATGCGGTGTTGCTCAAACCGCTGCCATACCTCAAGGAGCCGCGGCTGGTCTTCATCGAATCAGGAAATAAACAGGCTGACTCGCGGGAATACTTCGGGGCGTCGCCGGCCGATTTCTGGGATTGGCAAGCGAGTAGTCAAACACTCCAGCAACTCGCCGCTTACGCCCCGACCGATGGGTTCAATCTAACCGGGGTCGAGCGACCTGAGGTCTTCGCCAGTTCGCGGGTTTCGGCTAACTTCTTTCAGGTCTTTGGCGCGAAGCCTCTGCTGGGCCGCGCGTTTCTGCCGGAGGATGAACTGATGTCGGGGCCGAGGACGATCCTGTTGAGCTACAGGTTATGGCAGCGGCGCTTCGGCGGCGATCCGGGCGTGGTCGGTCGA
>DATEMG010000248.1:0-25762 GCA_035275805.1 Blastocatellia bacterium | reverse complement strand
CACTTTGCGCCTTTGCGCCTTTGCGAGAAACATGCTTGCTCATTCAGGCGGCGGTTCTCGCTAAGGCGCAAAGGCCGCTAAGGAGAGTCTTCTATTATGGCTGGACTTTATTCTCAAAGACCATAAGTTCAGGCCCATATCATATTCCCGCGTAACCCAAAGCCTTATCCGCCGTCGCCCACCAACACGAATCCAGCCCAGTAAAACGGGTGTCTAGTCTCTGGGTTCTTCATCATTTTCAAAGCCGCCTGCCGCAACGCTTCGGCCTTCGTCGCCTTCGATTTCGCGGCCGCCGGCAAGGCTAAGATTTGGCGATGGAAGCTGATCATCAGATCGCGCACACTGGCCGATTCGACCTTCCATTGGCTGACCACGATAGACGGCACGCCGGCGATGAACATCGCCCAGCTCAGACCGATCACGCCTTCGCCCGCGCCGAATCGCCCGCGCGCCGTTTCGCAGGCGGACAACACGGCGAGGTCGGCTTTCAAATTCAGTTGCATCAACTCCCATGCTTCGAGCAGGCCGTCTTCGTTTGTGCTCCCTCGGGCGAGCGCCAGGTGGGAGTACATCGGTGAGGCGTTGTTCAAAATCCCGTGTGTGGCGAAGTGGAGGACCCTGGCCTGCGCGGCCTCGGCCTTGATGCGGTCTTCTCTCGCGTCAGCGCCAATATAGACCTTGCTTCGGGCGTTGCCGTATAACCTGCTGATCGCCCTGACCTCCTTTTCGGCTTCCGGCAGGGGGGCGAGCTTTTCATCACGCAGCGTCAGCGCCGCGCGGTTGATGGTCTCCCGGCCCAACAGCGGATTGCCCAACGCCAGCAAAGTCGCGGGAGCGGGATTTGCGACCTGATTCTTCAGTCGATTTGTCATTTCACGCAGCACGGTCAGCGATGGCGCATAAGTGATCGCGGCGTCCTCAATCAAGAACCGATTTGCGCCGGTCAGCAGCGCCTGAAACGGCAGGTCCCACAATTTGTCATCCGGCGCGATGACGAGATTTGTTTTGCCACGAAGCTGCGCGTCGGCCGGCTTGAGCAGCAGTTCGTAGAGGTTAGCCGCCGAGGCGCGAAAGCCCAGATCGCGGCCAGCGAGCTGACGCCGAAAAAATTCGGCCTGTTTGTCGAGTTCATTACGTTTGACCGGCAGCGTGTAAAATTTGATTTCAGGTTCTGGTTTACCATCCGCCTTCGTGATTGCGAACAGATAAGTCTTATCGTCGGTCACGACGTATTCGAGCAGCGCGCTCGCGGCGTCCGGCAGCAGGGCGGCGGCTTCCTCAAGTCTCAGCGGCTGAACTTCGCCACGCTGCGCCCTCAGCTCCGGGTGGGCGGCATAGAGGTAGGTCTGAAAGGATTCAAAGTCGAGCCGCGCTTTTGGGAGCCGGGCCTTGAGTTCAGCAAGGCGGGCCTGATCGGGTTTCGGGCGGGCGGATTCGCGAGAAATCTGGGTGTTAAGCGCAACTAGCTGGCTGTGCAGTTTTTGTTCCTGTTCATGCTCCTGGGCGGTCATTGCTTTGGCGCCGTTGACGCTGCCGGCTTGAAGCGCATCCAGGAGCGCGCGCGACTTGGCGCGTTCGGCGAAAATCAAAGCCTCAGCCGGCCGGCCATCCCGCGTGAGCAGGTCGACCATGGCGTGATAAGGGGAGACTTTGGATTCAAAGAAGCTTTGCTGTTCCTCCGCCCCGCCGGCGACGTTTGCGCGCAGTGTTTCGATAGTAGCGATTGCCTCCTCAAAAGCCAGTCGCGCTTGGACGGGCTCGTTGAAGGCGCGGTATGCGACCCCGGCCAATAGGCGGGCTTTCCAGAGAATCTCAGCGTAGCCGATTTGCCTGGCCAGAGCCGCCGTGCGCGAGGCCGCGTCCAGCGCCTGTGAGTAACGACCTTGCGCCACGTAAACCTCTCCGAGGTTGTTGAGCGTGTCGGCGACTTCGGCTTTGTTTCCTATGGCTTCCCTCAGCGCCAGGCTCCGCTGGTAATATTCAAGAGCCTGCGCGTGGTTTCCTTGTGAATTATATACGCGCCCAATGCTGATGAGCGCGTGGGCTATTCCGGCTTTGTTTCCCAACGCCTCGCTCAGCGCCAGGCTCCGCTGGGAGCGCTCCAACGCTTGCGCGTAATCGCCTTGAAGACGATAGAACAGCCCGAGGTGGCTGAGAACGCTTGCGATTCCGGCTTTGTCTCCGATTTCCTCCCTCAGCGCCAGGCTCTTTTGGAATGACTCAAACGACTGCGCGTAGTTGCCCTGGAGGCGGTAGAGATTTCCGATGTTGTGCAACGCAACGGCAATTCCGGATTTTCTTCCAGAGTCCTCGTTCATCATCAGGCTCTTCCGGTAACACTCCAACGCCCGCGCGTAGTCGCCCTGGATACGGTAGACAACGCCGATGTTAGTCAGCGCGATGGCAATTCCGGCTTTGTCTCCACGGGACTCGCTGATCGCCAGACTTTTCTGATGTAACTCCAAGGCCCGCGCGTAGTCGCCCTGCCGATAGTGGACCCGCCCGATGCTGTTTAGCATGGAGCCAATTCCGGCCATGTCTTCCAGCGCTTCACGTATCGCCAGGCTCTGTTGAAAGCGCTCCAACGCCTGCGCGTAGTCGCTTTGCTCAATGTGGATCTGTCCGAAACCGGCCAGCGCGCGTGCGATTCCGGCTTTGTCGTCCTGGGCTTCACTCATCGTCAGGCTGGCCTGGAATGACTCCAACGCCCGCTCGTAGTCGCCTTGTGAAAGGTGTACGCGCCCGATGGAGCCCATCGCGTTGGCGACTGCGCTTTTGTCTCCCAGGGCTTCGCTTATCGTCAGGCTGGCCTGGAATGACTCCAACGCCTGCGTGTAGTCGCCTTGTTGTAGTTGGACATTTCCGATGTGGTTGAAGGCGCGGGCGACGCTTGCCCTGGCGCCAATCCGGTCGGCCAGGCTTTGCTCCAGCCGGTAGATTGGGAGCGCCTGCGGGTAAGCTCCCCGAGAGTAAAAGCGGTCGCCCTGATTGCCCAGGGCAAGCGCCAACTCAGGGGTCACCAGCTCGTTCTCGTCCGCCAGCAATCCTGCCCGCTCCGCCTCTGTCTTTGATTTCGCCAGCGCTTCCGCCAGGTCATTCTCCGCTGGCGCGGATCGCCAGACTTTCCATTTGCCATCTTCACCTACCAGGGTGAAATTACGCGCTATCCTTTGCTCTCGCTTCTGATTGTTCTTCAAGTTGATGGCCGTTAAATTGACCGTTGCCCGGAGACCGGCTCGTTCTCCTTCCACCTTTAGCCGCGTGACCTCCGGAAGGCTGAAGCTGTAGTTCTCCGCAGCGAACTGTAACTGCAAGCCCTGTTTGAATGAAGCATGATCCGGCGACTTCTCGCTCCACAAGCTCATCAGTCCCTCCAGGTCTTTGCCGGCGTAAAGCGCAAAATACTTTTCCACCACCGCGCGCAGGTCGGACTCGGCCGCCGGGCGGGCGACAGTGGGAGGCGCCGATGATGATGATTGAGACTGCGGAAAGGCCGGGCAAATGAGACTCAAACTCAAAGCCATTGAGAGCGACGACACGCGGAACGCAGACGACATAGAAACCCCTTCCTTGGAATTGCCGTGGACTTTGGCGCGGAACCAAGGAATTTTTCAGGCGGACGGTAATATTGTAGAAAGTTCAGCCACTTCCCCTTCTGAGAATCAATGACTGAATCTCGGCCGAGGGGGTAAATTCTTAATTGTAGGTTGGCGCCTGACTGGGAGTTTACCTCACTTCGCTAAGAACGCAAGAAAATACAGGTACGACATCAAAGCCGCGAAGATCGGGGGCGAATCATCGAACGATCTCACAACAGCCCGCGTTCTTTCACTTCGAGGTATTTGTTGACCAGCTCCAGCGACAATCGTCCGGCGGGCACGTCAAGCGCAAGCCCGCCCAACTCCGTGATCCGGGCCAGGGCCTCCTCGCGCTGTTGCAGCAGCTCTTCGGCCACGCTCTGTTGATAGACATCGGCGATTTTTCGCGGCTCCCCGGCCACCAGCGAGCGCAAATCCTTGTCGCCTATGGTTACGATCAGCGGCAGATGCCGGGGCAGGAGAGTCGACGTGTAAGCCAGCAACTCGGCCGAAGCGTCGCGGTCGACCAAATCGGTCAGGATCACGACCAGCGAGCGCCGTTTACAATTTTGCGAAAGGTACTGGAACGCGCGCGCGTACGACGGCTCGATCATCTGGGCCTTGACGTTGTAGAGCGCCTCGGTCATCGCCGAGAGCTGCGCGTGGCCCCGCTGCGGGGGGAGGTAGACGGCGACCTGCCGGTTGAAAACAAGTAGTCCGATGTTGTCGCCGCCGCGCGTCGCTACGTATCCGATGGACAAGGCGGCGTTGATCGCGTGGTCGAGTTTTGAAAGCTGTTCGATTCGGGAGGTCATCAGACGCCCGGCGTCGATCATGACGACGATGCTCTGATTGCGTTCGACCTGGTATTGCTTGGTGGTCAACCGCCCGCGCCGCGCCGTGGCGGTCCACGAAATGTGCCGCATCTCATCGCCCTGGACATAATCGCGCATGCTCTCGAATTCTCGGCCCTGACCGCGGACGCGCGCCTTTCTATTTCCGAGGAGCATCTGGCGGTTGCGCCGCGCCGATAACTCGTGCCGCCGCGCCTCGTTGATGTTCGGATAGACCTTGACGCTCTCCGCCGCCTTGACTCGATCCTGCCTGACGGTCAGCCCCCAGGGGCTTCGGCGTCGAACTATGATGTCGCCGAACCCGTAATCGCCGCGCGAGGCCGCGTAGAGCTTGTACTCGACCGTCGCCTGGCGGTCAGCGGTTCCGCGATGAAGGGGCGCGGCGACCAGCAGTCGCTTGCCGCGCAGTTCCAGGCCCGACGGATATTCGTCCTTGATTGTCAGTCTGAATTGGCGCGGTAATCGGTGGGCGACCGTGATCCGGACTTCGTTCTCTTCGCCGATCATGAACCGGCGCGGCATGTGGCGGGCTATTTCAATCTGCGAGACGTCTTCAATGCGTTGGTAATCGACATAGGCGAGGAGCAGCAGGACCAGGTCATAAGCGATCAGTCCCCATTTGACACCCGGCGCGCCCCAGACGAAGAGCAGCGGCAAAACGCCGAGCGCGAAAAGAATGAAGAACCGGCGGGTGAAAATCATATAGATAAATAGCCACAGAGCCAGGGCGACAGGGCGACAGGGCGACAGGGCGACTGGGCGACTGGGCGACTGGGCGATGGGGAGAGTGGAGGCTGCATTCTGTCTAATTCGTCTTGTCTCTTATTCGCCCCGTCGCCCCGTCGCCCTCTCGCCCCATCTCCTTAGCGCGGCACCTCGACCGAGGCCACAATCTCATCGAGAACCGAATCGGGCGTGACGCCCTCGATCTCGGCTTCGGAGCGCAGCAGGACGCGGTGGCGCAAAGCCGGGTGTATGATGTCGCGCGCGTCGTCGGGCGTCACGAAATCGCGCCCGCGCATCGCGGCCAGGGCCTTGCTCGCCAGCAGCATGGACACCGCCGCGCGTGGGCTCGCGCCCCAGAGCAGGCTGGGGTGTTCGCGGGTGCGCCGCGCCAGATTCAACAGGTACGCCTGCACGCCGGGTTCGACTTTCGTGTCGCGGACCAGCGCGCGGCATTGCGGGATGACCGCCGGGTCGTCGATCGCGTTGAAATTCACTGCTTCCAGCTTGCGCGCGTTGAAGCCCGCCTGCCAATTGCCGATGACCTGCAACTCGTCGTCGAAACTCGGATACGAGACCAGAATCTTGAACAGGAAACGGTCGAGCTGCGCTTCGGGCAGCGGGTAGGTGCCTTCGTATTCGATCGGATTTTCGGTTGCCAGCACCAGGAACATCGGCGATAGGCTGTGGCTTTCGCCGTCAATCGTCACCTGCCGTTCTTCCATCGCCTCGAGAAGCGCGGCTTGCGTCTTCGGCGGCGTGCGGTTGATTTCGTCGGCCAGCAGAACGTCGGTGAAGACGGGGCCGTGGCGCAGGGTGAATTGCGAAGTGGTTACGTTGAAGACGTTGGTCCCGGTAATGTCCGAGGGCATCAGGTCGGGCGTGAATTGAATGCGGTTGAAACCGGCGCCGATGATCCGCGCGATGGTTTTGACCGTCAGAGTTTTCGCGGTTCCGGGCGCGCCCTCTAGGAGCGCGTGCCCTTCGGCGAAGAGGCAGATCAAGATTTGGTCGATGACCGCGTCCTGGCCGAAGATGATTTTTTGCGTTTCACCGCGGATGTGCGCGGCGACCTGGCTGACATACTCAGTCATGCGATTTGATGGCTGACTTTCCTTTCTACGATTTAAAAATGCATTTGGGACGCGCGCAACTATACCGAAAGACGACGCCCGCAGGCAATCTGCGCGATTGATCTGCAGATGGGCGTATTTTGATAATCTACGCTTATTTTTTGCGCCACGCCCGAGCTATGGTCAGGCTTCCCACTTTTAAAATATAATTGCGCCACAACCTTAGAATCTTAAATTCGGGATTTGTCTTATGCCTAACCTGATCATCGGCTCACGCGGCAGCAAGCTTGCGCTGTGGCAATCCAACTGGGTGAAGGACCGGCTCGAAGAGGTCTACGAGGGGCTGGCCGTCAGCATTGAGGTCGTCAAGACCACGGGCGATAAATTGACCGAGGCCTCGCTGGCGCAGATCGGCGGCAAGGGCGTCTTCACGAAAGAGATCGAAGACGCCTTGCTGGATCGCCGCGTCGATCTGGCGGTTCACAGCCTTAAAGATCTGCCGACCGTCTTGCCCGAGGGGCTCCAGATCGCCGCGGTTACCGAACGCGAAGACGTCCGCGACGCGCTGATCGTCACCGAAGATTTGCGCAAATACATTATCAATTCTATCGAGGATTTGCCCAGGAACGCCCGCGTCGGCACGAGTAGTCTGCGCCGCGCCTCTCAACTGCGCCACGCGCGGCCAGATCTTCAGATCATCGAGTTGCGCGGCAACGTCGAGACCCGTTTGCGCAAACTTTACGAAGGGGATTACGACGCGATCGTCCTGGCGTCCGCCGGGCTGAAGCGTCTGGGGTTCGACGACTGCATCTCCGCCTACCTCCCCATTACAGAGATGCTGCCCGCCGTGGGGCAGGCCGCGCTCGCCATAGAGACCCGCATCGACGACAACCGCGCGAACATGCTGCTCGAGGTTCTGAACCACCAGCCGACGCGCTACGCGGTCGAAGCGGAGCGCGCGGTTTTGCGGAGCCTGGGAGGCGGTTGCGCGGTTCCCATAGCAGCCTTCGCCCATTTCAAGAAAAACAGGATCAGCCATAAGCTGGCTGTGGAGGCGCTGGTGGCCGACGTCGAAGGCCGGCGCCTGATTCGCCGCCAGATCAGCGGCCAGGCCCAGGACGCCGAAGCTTTAGGCGTTAGACTCGCGGAGATGTTGGCGGAAGATGGCGCGCGCGAACTGCTTCCCAGAATCGGAGGGGTCCAGACCCCCGGTCCCGATCCAACGGCCGGCGGTGAGATAAGCGTCTCAACGCGCGCGGAAGCGCCAGCCGAAGGCGGAGCTACGAACGGCCTTTCGGCCAAGTCTGAAGCTTGGTCTGCGAACGATGCGCCGCCGCAAATCGAGATCCTGGCCGTCCCCCCGGCGAGGCCGCTCGAAGTCGTGACTGCCAGCGCCGCTCCGGTTTCGCCCTTACCCCTCGAAAGCGAGACCATCGCCAAACCCGAAAACGGCGACGCGCCTCGCCCGCTCCTCGGACATCGCGTCATCGTCACGCGGGCCGCCAAACAGAGCGGTGAGATGACTCGCGCTCTGGAGGCCATCGGCGCCGAGGTCATCTCGTGCCCGACGATCGAAATCAAAGAACCGTCGAGTTGGGAGCAACTCGACCGCGCGCTGGTCCATTTGAGCTGGTATGACTGGCTGGCCTTCACCAGCGTGAACGGCGTCGAATATTTTCTGGGGCGGATGGACGCGCTGGGGCACGGCCGTTTCGAATTGGAGTCGCATCGCATATGCGCGGTCGGGAGAAAGACGGCCGAGAGGTTGGAGATCGAGAACATCGTGGTCGATCTGACCCCTGAGCGCTTTACCGCCGAGGACCTGGCCCGGGAGTTCGCCGAACGATTCGGCTTGCATCAGCGTTTATACGGCTCACGCATGCTCTTGCCCGCCTCGCGCACCACGCGCGACGTGATCCGACCGGCGATGGAGAAGATCGGCGTTTACGTGGAGGTAGTAGAGGCTTACCAAACTGTGGCGCCGGCGGCCAAGGGCGAGAACGTAGCGAGACTCCTGCGCGACGTCGGGGCCGATTACATCGTCTTTACCAGCCCTTCGACGGTGGCCAACCTGGCCGCGATCCTGGAGGCCGATCATCTGGCCCCGCATCTCGTCGGCACGCGCGTGGCCTGCATTGGCCCCGTGACCGCCGAGGCTGCGCGGTCACACGGCCTGACGGTTCACATCCAACCCGAAGAGCATACGGGCAAGGCTGTCGTGTCGGCGATCATCGATGATTCGTCTGAGAAGCGCTCCGCCGCCGTCGTCTTATAGGCGACAGGCGAAGATTTTCCGTAAGCGCATAAAATGATGAAGGCTTCTCTATCGTCCGAACCCACTCACGCGCGGCGCTCCCTGCTCAGCCTCGTTTTCGCGCTGGCCTTCATCACCTATTTCGACCGTTTGTGCATTTCGTCGGCGATGCCGCGGGTCGCGGCTGAATTCAATCTCACGCCCGACCAGAAAGGCTGGGTCTTCAGCGCGTTTGCGTTCGCTTATGCCGCATTCGAGATTCCGAGCGGATGGCTGGGAGATCGTTTCGGCGCCCGAGTGACGTTGACGCGGATCGTATTGTGGTGGTCGGCGTTCACTGCGCTGACCGGCGCGGCCTTCGGATTCTGGTCGCTGCTCGTCATTCGGTTTCTGTTCGGCGCGGGCGAAGCGGGGGCTTTCCCGAATATCGCGAGAGCGGTTTCGCGATGGTTTCCGGACCGGGAGCAGGGGCGCGCGATGAGCGTTTCATTCGTCGGCCTGGCTGCCGGTTCGGCGATGACCGCGCCGGTAATTTTGACGCTGCTGGAACTGCAAAGCTGGCGATGGGTCTTTGTCGAATGCGGCGCGGTCGGAGCGTTATGGTGTGTTTGGTGGCGCCGATGGTTCCGAGATCTTCCCGAAGAACATCCGGCGGTCAACGAGGCCGAATTGAAAGTGATCCGCGCCGGTCGCGGCGGCCATGAGCAATGGCGCAGCGTTCCGTGGAAGACGCTGCTGACCAGCGCCAATCTGGTTTTCATCTGTCTGATGTATTCCGCTTACGGCTATGGCTTGTATTTTTACATCACATGGCTGCCGACCTACCTGCTCGAAGCCCGCGGGTTTTCGGTCAGTTCGACGAAATGGCTGGCCGCCGCGCCGTGGGTTGTGAGCGCGCTGGCCTTCTGGGTCGGAGGGTGGACGACCGATTGGCTGGCGCGTCGCACGGGCGACCTGAAACTGGCCAGATGCGGGATCGGAGTTTTCGGCTACGCGGCGAGCGCGGTCACGCTCTTCATGGTCGCGCTGGTTGAAGACGGTCGCGTGGCGGCGGCGCTGCTCGCGCTGGCGCTGGCGTTTCAAACGTTCACGATCAGCGCCGCCTGGGCCGTCTGCCTGGATGTCGGAAGGAAATACGCCGGGGTCGTGACCGGGTGCATGAACACTGTGGGCAATGTCGCCGGGGCGATTGCGCCTCTGGTCGTGGGCTACGCGGTCAAAAATTGGGAGTCGTGGACGGCGCCGTTTTACGTGATGGCTGCCGTATTTCTTTTCGGCGCGGCTATGTGGCTGCTCGTTGATCCGCGAAAGTCCGTGTTGTTGGAAAACGGGAGCCCCTCTGACGCCGTTGGCGGATGAACTGCCGTCAAATGTTTGCAGCTTTACTTTGCGCCTTTGCGCCTTTGCGAGAAAACACCCATAAGTTACTCAATGATGGAGAACGCTGTCTCTCGCAAAGGCGCAAAGGCGCAAAGATCGCTAAAAAAGAACGCTCCTCGAAACAATTGAGCTTATAAGCCCAGCAAGGAGGTTTAATGCTAAAAACGCAAATTCTTCTTTACGCCTCGATGATCTGTCTGCCGTTTGTGCTCGGCGCATTTGCCGCCGAGACGGAACGTCGCACAGTGATCTACGACAACCGAACGACCGAAGTCGCGCCGCCGCCCGCGAATCTCTCGACTGATGATCTGTGGGTCACGCTGGCGGATTTGAAGCGCGCGACAGGCTTCGTGATCAAACCGCAAGGCGTTTGCCGTGACGAACTCTGTTTCCCTGTTCCTAAGGCGCGCCGTTCGGCCTTTCTCTTCAAGCAGAGAACAACCACATGGTTCAACCTGAGCGAATTCGCGCGTCTGTTGCGCCAACCGACCGCACGCGAAAAAGAACTATGGTATTTCGGCCCTCGGCCCGATGAGCAGAACGCGTTTATCGGCTCGTTCATCGCGCCCGATTTCAAGCTGCCCGACATGAACGGCAAGCAGCATTCGCTCTCGGATTTCCGCGGCAAGAAAGTATTACTGGTGACCTGGGCATCGTGGTGAGGCTGCCGATTTGATCTGCCAGGATGGCAGAAACTTTACAGCGAGTTGAAGGACAAGAATTTCGAGATCGTCTCCATCGCGGAGGATACCGGTGGGGTCAAAGACGCCGGCAAATGGATCGAGGCCGCCAAGCCCGAATACACCGTCCTGATCGACACCCAGCACTTGGTCACGCGGCTCTACGACATGGTCAATGTGCCGACCGCCGTCTGGATCGATGAAAAAGGGCGCATCGTGCGCCCCAACGAAGTCGCCTACGTAGACAACCGCTACAAGGGAATGCACGGAATAGAAGCATCGGAATATCTCGACGCCCTTCGCGATTGGGCGGCGAACGGCGAAAAAAGCGTCTTCGCCCTGAGCGAGAAGCAACTGAAAGAACGCCTCGCGCCTCAAAATCCCGATTGGGCGCTGGCGTCGGCCGAGTTCGCTCTGGCCGAACATCTTTATCGCACTGGTCAAAGCGAAGCCTCGATCCGGCATTACAAAGAGGCCCAGCGGCTCAACCCCGAAAGCTGGAACTACAAACGCCAGGCGTGGGCGCTCTCGGACGCCGAACGCGATTACGGGACGAGCTTTATGAAAGAAGTCCAGAAGCTGAACGGCAAGCCTTATTACTCGCCGCGCCGTTTGCCGGAAGTGAAAAAACCGAAGTGAAAGACTCGTTTTTTAGCTCCCCCGTTTAATAGTCTGTAAACTAAGTTTTCTTGTGTTTAGCGTTTTTTTCTGGCGATACCCAGTTTATCTACAAACGTTGGGAGACAGCGTTTAGAGTCCCGGCTTTAGCCGGCAGGGCTTAGAGCCCCGGTCCTGCCGGCTAAAGCTGGAGCTCTAAACGCTGTCCTTTGATAGTTGTAATTTCGTTGGATGTGTCGATATCACTTGTTCTGATTTATACAAATACCAAATAACTTAGGTTCCAGGACATTAACTATATCGGTTTGCATTTGCCTATACGGGGCCTCAAGTGGCGTATGCGGTTAAAGAACTCATCAATAGAACGCGGATGACGCGGACAGGCGCGGATAATTGCAGACAAAACTAAAAAGATCTGCGCCAATCCGCTCGATCAGCGTCATCCGCGTTCTATTTACTCGTCCACTGATCTGAAAACTGCTCTAGAACTGATCCAGCGAACCTTCCCATACATGCAATCGCAACCTGATCTAATTTCTACGAAATAACGAACGTGTAGCGGCTCACAGCGATACAATTGAAGCGCCAAGAAATTTCCCGTAGCGGTTTGCGGCCTCGGCAATGGCGCGAGTCTCGGCGAGCTTGAGTTTCGCGAAGGGGCTTGGCGTAACGGTAAGCGAGTCTTTCTTGAGCGTTCGCTTCCAGGTTCCGAGGACCTGGCCGTCTAAAACAATCGTCGCGTTAAAGATGCCGTTTCCGTAATTCGGCAGTTTTGCATACTTCGGGTTGAGCACGGCGCTGCGGTCTTTATAGGCGACCGTGTATTCGTCATAGGCCGGCAGCAAGTAGGCGGTCGGCGACGAATCTTCTATAGCGGGCGTTGACGAGGCGAGCCAATAGGTCTGACCGTTGATATTTTCTTGCACAAGACTCCGCTTAGCCATTTCAAGGCCGGCCGTCGCGTCAGCCGTCGTCAGCCCTGACCACCACGCAAAATCCTGCAACGTCGCCGGGCCGTGGCCGGTGAAATACCGCTTTGCGATCTCGGCTAACGACTCGTCCCGCGCCATCCGCCTCGCCTTCGGCGCCCACTCGTCAAGCAACACGAAGGTTTGTTGCTTGCCTTCGCGCGCGCCGAAGCAGATGAACCCGTCCTGAGCCAACAGCGTCAAAATGTGGCGGCCGCGTTGGCTGGCCGAAACGCCACCCGCCTCCAATACGTCGTACATCGCATTTCGCGTCAGTTGCTTGCCGCCTTGCAGCGCGCGCGCGAACAAATCTTTACTACGCGCGAATGCCCCCTCGTCGAGGTCGAACTCCCGGAGGAGGTATTGCCTGATGCTCGCCGCGACGCGCGGCGTCAGCAGTTCCAGCATCCACCGTATGTCCGCCGCCGCCACAAAATGTAGCGTGCCCCGCATCGGCCAAGTGCGTATGATCGTTCGATCGGCGAGCGCCCGTTCGACGTCGGCTTCGACCGCGTTCCGCATCCGCAATCCGACCGCCCAGAGCGCGCCGAGATAGTCCTGCGCCTGGACTGCGCCCAACCAGGCGACCACATCGCCTGGCTTTTCGGCCGTGGCGCAGGCGATACGCTGGTTATGGAGTCGCAGGCGCGCAATCTCCGATCTCGTCATGATTTATCGATATAAGAAATCGACGTCACTTTCATCAACGGCATTTGATGTCTATCTCGGTCTGGCTCATCGTTTCTGAATCGTCGTCATCGAAGCTCATGTGTTCGACGCCACGATCCTTGTACATCATGCAGAGGGTCGCGAATTTGCCGATCGGCGTAACGTTGCCGCGCAGGTAAAGGCGAGGCGCCTGTAAATACTTTTCCGGCACGTCGAACTCAGCCGGTTCGCCCGTGTTCCAGACTCGCCATTCTTCGCGTTGAAGCTTGCTCTCCCCGATTTGAAAGGTGATTACTTGCGCCGTGGTCGCGCTCGGATTGATGCGAACCCACCATCCGCTTTTGGCGGCCTGAGATGAAATGGGCGTCCGGGCGGTCGCCGAAGGTGATGAGGTTGGGGTAGCCGCGCCGGGGGCGTTGGCGTCGGTATTGGTCGTTCCAGGGTTTTTCGAACAGGCGGAGAATAAAAATGCGCCGGCCGCGAAAAGAAGCGGCAGAGTTGAAGCCATACGTTTTTTCATAGGTGTTCCCCTTGAGTCTCTGATGCTTGGTTGAGTTTCTGATACTGAGGCGTTGGAAAGCCGCCAGCCAGATATTGAACGCGATGTGTTCCGGAGTCAATCTCTTTTACGTTTGGCGACTATCAGGGTGATGTCGTCGCCCTGTTCGTGGGGGCTGAACTGTAGAACTTCATCAACAATCGCCGCAAGCGAGTCCTGTGAGGACGATTCACGGCGCCGCCGCAACGCTTCGACCAGGCGCTCTTCTCCGAATTCTTCACCCGCGTCGTTGAACGATTCGGTTACTCCGTCGGTGTAGAGAGCGAGCGTGTCCCCCGGCAAGAGCCGGCTTTCCCCAATCGAGCAATCCCATTCATCGAAAAGTCCGAGCACAGTGCAGGTCGAAGCGAGCCGTTCAAGAGAATCATCGCTCCGAAGAAGAAGAGCGGAGAGGTGGCCGCAGTTCACATAGCGCAATCGATTCTCGCGGTCGTCATACTCGGCGAAAAAGAGCGTGGCGTAGGCGCTGTCGGTCGTATTCTCGTAAAAGAGCTGGTTCACAGATCGCAACAATCGCCGCGGCTGATCAACGGCGATCGCGCACTGGCTGCGCAAATTGGCCTGGAGGTTGGCCATCATAAGAGCGGCGGCGATGCCTTTCCCTGAAATGTCGCCGATCACAAGACCGAGCCGCTCCCGGCCGAGATTGAGGAAATCGTAGTAATCGCCGCCGACCTGGCGGGCCTGGATGCACATCCCGGCGTAGTCGAGCGTCCGAAGTGGCGGAAGTGTTTGGGGAAAGAGCCTGGCCTGCACCTGTTTTGCGATCTCCATTTCTTGGGCGGCGCGGCGTTCGGATTCCAGCTTTTCGGAGGCGGCGCGGCGTTGCGTTTCGATTTCCCGGCTCATCTCGTCGGAACCTACGAGCATGAAGGAGTTCCCATCCACGTCTTTGAAGGTGGTGAACATTCCACCCCAAATGGGAGTCTGCGGCGGATGAAGAAAATGAACTCCGCGGTCGCGCCACTCCTCATACAGGGCGTCGATATCTTCTGTGATGAAAACGATCTGCCTGGCTTGGCCGATCAGGTCATATTCTTCGGATCCGGCCTCCGGAGTGACGAGCGCGAGGATCGCGCTGCCGTCCGGCGGCGCAACGGCTATCCAGCGGCCGGCGCCCTCAAAGCGATGATCGACGACCAGGCTGAATCCGAGTTGGTTCAGGTAGAATCGCAGGCTTCGATCCTGATCACGAACGAAAACTGTGTAGAAGAAAATGCGCAAGTAGGGAGCCTGGCGATCCAGGCGCAGAGAGGATCGGGCCCACCACGGTGATGAAGGAGAGTCGCTCATAGGCGCAATTATAAATATGGAAAGTTGTTCCGGTACAGGCCGAGGCTCGGTCGTAGCTCAGTTCATCATCGTGATGACTTCTTCCGCCATCTCCACTGTCGAACTTTTTCCGCCGAGATCGGGAGTGCGAGCGCGCCCCGATTCCAGAGCGCGCTCCAATGCGTTCATCACGAGCTGCGCGGCGTCTTTGGCGCCGAGATGTTCCAGCATCATCGCGCCGGCCCAGATCGCCGCGGTCGGGTTGGCGACGCCGCGTCCGGCGATGTCGGGCGCGCTGCCGTGAACCGGCTCGAAAAGTGATGGGAAGCGGCGTTCGGGATTGAGATTGGCGCTTGCTGGGATTCCCAGACTGCCCTGCAACGCCCCGCCCAGGTCGGTCAGGATGTCGCCGAAAAGATTCGAGCCGACCACCACGTCGAGGCTTTCAGGCTGCAGCACAAAGCGGGCCGCCAGCGCGTCAACATGATATGGGGTCACAACCACGTCAGGGTAATCGCGCGCGACTTCGCGGCAGATGTCGTCCCACATCACCATCGTGTATTGCATCGCATTCGATTTGGTCGCGCTCGCCAATCGTTTGCGCCTTTGCCGCGCTAAATCGAAGGCGTAACGCAATACGCGCTCGACGCCGCGCCGTGTGAAGACGACGGTCTGCTCGGCGACCTCGTCAGGCGCGCCTTGCTTGAGGCGTCCGCCCCAGCCGCAGTATTCGCCTTCGGAATTTTCGCGCACACAGACGAAATCTATTTCGCGACGGCCTTTGTCTCGCAGCGGGCTTTGCGTCCCGGCGAGCAGCTTGATCGGACGCAGGTTGATGTATTGGTCGAAGCTTTGGCGGATTTTGATCAGAAGGCCGCGCAAGCTGATGTGGTCGGGAACGCGCGCCGGATCGCCGACTGCGCCGAGGTAGATCGCGGAGAAATCCTGCAAACGTCGCAGGCCGTCATCGTCCATCATACGCCCGGTTTGCAGGTAATAATCGCAGCCCCAGTTGAATTCTTCGGTTTCGATCTCAAAGCCGCAGGCGCCGGCGGCCGCGCGCAGGACGCTCAAACCCGCGGGGATCACTTCCTTGCCGATGCCGTCGCCGGCGATGACGGCTATGCGGTGTTTGTTCATAGATCATTAGAAACTCATCCACCAAGCCACACGAAGGATCACGAAGATGAGATCTATCCTTAGTGTCTCTTCGTGTGGCTTGGTGGATGAGATTTTCGCGAAGTCTATTTCAGCACGATATTGAACTTGCCCTGCTTCTGCTTCGCGGCCAGGGCTTTTTGCTTGTCGTTCGGAAACACGTCAGGCTCGCGCCATTTGTTGGCCAGCAGGAATTCTTTGTCTTTGACCATCTCGCCGGGCGTATAGACGGCCCACTCGAAATTGTGGCCATGGTTGATGGCGTCGGTCGGGCATGCGTCCACGCAGAAGCCGCAGAGGATGCATCGGCCGTAATCGATCTGGTAGACCTTGGCGTAGCGATGGTCCTGCCCAATGCGTTCGGCGTAAGGGCGCGTGTCTTCGGCGCCTTCGATGTAGATGGCGTCCGCCGGGCAGGCCGCCGCGCAGAGGAAACACGAAACGCATTTCTCTTTGCCGTTTTCGTCCACGTCCAGGAAATGCTCGCCGCGGAACCGGCGATAAATCTGCACCGGCTCGTCGGGGTATTGGACCGTCTCTTTTTTAGTCGGGATGTGGCTGAAGGTGACGCTCATTCCCTGCGCGGTGGAGCGCGCCACCTGGACCACTTCTTTAGCTGCGTTGATGATGTCAGAAAGTATGGACATAAGTTTAAACTACGTTACGCCCCCTCCGCGCTGAGCATCAACTGGTCGTGATCGGGCGGGAGGTTAAGCGCCTCTTTCGGAAAATGTTCGGCGAAGTATGATACCAGATCGCGCACGGTGACCACGCCCGCCGCCGACCCTTCAGCGTCCACCAGCGGGACGTTGCGATAATCGCCCTCCCGCATCATCCGCATCGCGGAGTAGACTGAATCGTCCAGGCTCAGATGCGCCGGACCGAAGGTCATCACCTGCTCGACCGGGGTCGAATAATTTACAGACTCGCCGATAACCTTGTTGAGCAGGTCGCGCTCGGTGAACAGCCCGACGAGTTTGCCCTGCTCGCATACCAGCGCGCATCCCAGTCGGCTGGCCTTCATCGCTTCGACCGCCTCGCGTATGCTCGCGCCGCGTTCGACCATAGCCGGCTGGCGCAGGGGGAGGCGGCGGATTTTGACTTTACTCAACTTATCTGCGATTGACATCATGATCCTCCCGATGGGCGCCGCGAGCGGTTACGATTCTAAGACCCGATCGCGGCGCTGATTCTAAAAATCGAGGCCGCTATGTTTGAGAATGTAGTTGGCTACCGCTTTGGCGGAAATAATACCGACGGGCCGCCCGTCTCTGACGATCGGCACGTGGCGATATTCGCCGACGGCCATTTTGTTGATGATCACTCGGATGGGGTCTCTTTCTCCTATCGTTTCGGGACGCTTCGTCATCACTTCGCTCACCGGCAGCGTGTTCAAGTCCATCTCGCGCCCCGCGACCTTGTTGAGCAGGTCGCGCTCAGTCAGAATGCCGACCAGCTTGCCGTCTTCGACCACCACCGCCTGCCCAATGCCGATTGTCTTGATGCGAGAGACCGCATGAGCCACCGAATCGGAAGGGCTGATCAGCGCAAGCCGGTCATACGGGATGTGGCCGATGGTGTCTTCCATAATGTGCATCTGTAAGCCCCCGGTGGCAGCAGGCACGTCGAAGTCGCTTAAATCATGTACGCACTCTTCACAAGTATCCACCCCGTCCAGATTGTTGTGACCGCAGTAGGGACAGATCATCGCGCCTCCTCGGGAAGTTGTTGGAAACATCATGGGTGAGACTCATAGGACTTATAGGTCCTATGAGTCCTAATTTCATAACGCTCCCAAGTCGATTATTAATTGATGACCCAGGTCTCGCCGCTGTTGATCAATTTCTCCAGGCTACCCGCGCCTTTCGCATCGACCGCCGCCGAGATTTGGCCGGCTAGCATTCGCTCATAAGTCGGCTTCTCGATTGCGCGGAAGACTCCCATCGGCACGGGATATTCGGGAAATTGCATTCTTCCAAGAATGTACGGCAGATTTGGTTCGTGAGCATTTTCGTTGTGAACGAGGATGTCGTCAACCGTTATCCCGTTTTCGCCGATTGTGAGGATCTCCGGCGTCACGCCTTTCAAACGGATTCCCTTATCTTTGTTCTTGCCGAAGATCAGCGGCTTGTTATGTTCGAGCTGGATCATTCGGTCTTCTTTGACCTCGCGCTCGTTGAACGATTTGAATGTTCCGTCGTTGAAGATGTTGCAGTTCTGATAGACTTCGAGGAATCCCGACCCTTTGTGCGCGGCCAATCGCTCCACCATCATCGCCAGATGCTTCGGATCGACGTCCATCGAGCGTCCGACGAAAGTCGCTTCGGCGGCGAAGGCCAGGCTCAACGGGTTGATCGGATAATCGATAGTGCCCATCGGCGCAGACTTGTTCCTCTTGCCGAGTTCCGAGGTCGGCGAATATTGCCCTTTGGTCAAGCCGTAGATGCGGTTGTTGAAAAGAATGATCTTCAGGTCGACGTTCCGGCGCAGCGCGTGGATGAAATGGTTCCCGCCGATTGAGAGCGCGTCGCCGTCGCCCGTGATCACCCAGACCTGCAAGTCGGGGTTGGCCACTTTGACGCCGGTGGCGAAGGCCGGAGCGCGCCCGTGAATCGTGTGGAACCCGTAGGTGTTCATATAGTACGGGAAGCGGCTGGCGCAGCCGATGCCTGAGATGAACACGATCTTCTCCTTGGGGATGCCGAGTTCCGGCATCACCTTCTGAACCTGCGCCAGGATCGAATAGTCGCCGCATCCTGGGCACCAGCGCACTTCCTGATCGGTTTGGAAGTCTTTGCGAGTGAGTTTGACCGCTCCGTTTGTTGTATGTCCGTTTTCGCTCATTGTTGTTTACCTTAACAGTGTCAGCGCCGCGAGCGGGTCTGTCGATTGAAGCGACTCGCGCCGCCGCTCGCGCCGCCGATTCATAGATATTCTTTGATCTTGTTGACCAGCGTCGAAACCTTGAAGGGTTTGCCTTTGACCTGCGAAAGGCTGACCGCGTCTACGAGGAACCTGGCGCGGATGAGCATGCACAATTGTCCCAGGTTCAACTCCGGCACGATCACCGTTTCGAAGCTCTTCAGGACCTCGCCCAGATTCGACGGGAACGGGTTCAGGTGACGCAAGTGCGCGCTAGACACGGCGTGGCCCTGCTCCTGCATCTGCTCGACCGCCGTCGTGATCGCTCCGTAAGTCGATCCCCATCCCAACACCAGGACTTTGCCTTCCGGCTTGCCGAAGACTGCTAGCGGCGGAATGTCCTGCTGCATTCGATGAATCTTTTCGGCGCGCAACCGAACCATGAAGTCGTGGTTGTCGGGTTCGTAATTCACGTTGCCCGTGATGTTCTGCTTCTCAAGGCCGCCGATTCGGTGTTCGAGTCCCGGTGTGCCGGGAACGGCCCAGGGCCGCGCCAGCGTTTTTTCGTCGCGCAGGTAGGGGAAGAAACCTTCCACTTCTGTGCGGAAATTGACCTTCATTTCGGGCAGACTGTCGAGCGAGGGAATCTCCCAAGGCTCCGAGCCGTTGCCCAGATAGCCGTCCGACAGGAAGAAGACCGGCGCCATATATTTCGTCGCCAGTCTCACAGCCTCGACCGCCATTTTGAAGCAGTCGGCCGGCGTAGCTGGGGCGACGATACCCACAGGCGAATCGCTATTGCGCCCGAACATCGCCTGCAACAAGTCAGCCTGTTCGGTCTTTGTGGGCAACCCTGTCGATGGGCCTCCGCGCTGAACGTCGATCACGATCAGCGGAAGCTCGGTCATCACGGCCAGGCCTATGGCTTCAGACTTGAGCGCGACGCCGGGGCCTGAAGTCCCAGTCAACCCAATGTGGCCGGCGAAGGCCGCGCCGATTGCCGCGCCGATGGCGGCGATCTCGTCTTCGGCCTGGAAAGTCTTGACGCCGAAATTCTTATGCTTTGAAAGCTCGTGCAGGATGTCCGAGGCCGGCGTGATCGGATAACTGCCGTAAAAGATCGGGCGTCCGGCCAGTTGCGACGCGGCGATGAACCCGATCGCCGTGGCCTCGTTGCCGGTGATGTTGCGGTACTTGCCCGGTTTGATCTGCGCCTTGCCGACGTGGTAATGCGTGGTGAATAGCTCCATCGTGTCGGCGTAGTTGTAGCCGGCCTTGAGCGCCATCCTGTTGGCCTCGGCGATCTCGGGCTTCGCGCCGAACTTATCTTCTATCCACTTCAGGGTCGGCTCCATCGGGCGGTCGTAGAGCCAGTACATCAACCCGAGCGCGTAAAAGTTCTTGCACCGCTCCTGCTGTTTGAAGGGCAGGCTCGAATTCTCAAGGGCCTTCAGGGTCAGAGAGGTGATCGGAATCTGGAAGACGCGGTAGCCCGAAAGCGAGCCGTCATTGAGCGGATTGGCGGCGTAACCGGCCTTCTTGAGGTTGCCGTCGTTGAACTCGTCGGTGTTGAGTACGAGGATGCCGCCCGGCTCCAGTTCCTTGATGTTGACTTTGAGCGCCGCCGGATTCATCGCAACCAGAACCTGTGGTTCATCGCCCGGCGTGCGGATGTCGCGGCTGCTGAAATTGAGCTGATAGCCGGAGACGCCCGGCAGGCTGCCCGCCGGGGCGCGAATCTCAGCGGGGAAATCGGGCAGCGTCGAGATGTCATTGCCGATGATTGCGGAGGTGGAGGTGAATTGGCCTCCCGTCACTTGCATGCCGTCGCCGGAATCCCCGGCGAAACGGATAGTGACGGCCTCAACCACTTCTATCGGAAGTTTCGTGTTGGTAATTGGTTCTTCTAGCGTCGATGCGGACATTACTAACTCCATTTTGTTGTTCTTCGGCTGTGAACATCACAGCTTGCCCCCGATGCGTGTCCCACGCCTCCTGGGCCGGCCCTGATTGCCGAATCCATTCTATCAACACCTCACATCAATATTCACCTTCACAACCGGATTGTTCGTCAGGGTAGCGCCATCGGGGTTAACTCTGGACGGGCGAGCGAAAGACATCGGGGCTTCAGTTGGTCGAGCCAACCTGAAAACGGAAATATAACACCTCGTCTCCAAAATCGCACGCCGTTTGATACAGCGCCGCGCGCGATGGTTGGACAGAGGGATGGTCTTTGAATAAATAATGCAACCACATCGTAGGGGCGCCCTTTTCCCCGCCCCCGTCTGTGATCCAAGCGATGGGGCGGGGAAAAGGGGCCCCTACGTTAGATTGCGTGGGGACATTTATTTCTCAAATACCATTAGTCTGTCTCACCGTCGCGCGCGGTACTGCCCTATTGTTAGCGCGCTTAACGCCTCAGTCGCGCCTGTTTTAACGTCGCGGCTGAGGTCAGCGAAAGTTCACAAAGCGCGCCGGCGAATCGCGTCTCGGTTGCCTGGTTGTTCGGATTGTTCCGGTTGTTCCCCGAATTATCCAGATAGGCCGTCACCTCGATGCGAGCGCCCGCGGGCAGCGCGACCGGCTTTTTGAAGAAATAGGCCGGCTGCCAATCGAACCGGTAATCTTTCGCCCAGATCAGAACATCTACAGAGCCGTCGGGGCGACGCGCGGAGACTTCGATTGATTTCGCGAAGGGAAAGAGCAGAGGGCGAATCGCCACAACTTCGGTCGATTCGCTGATCGCATATGAAGCTTTGACCCGGCGGCTTTCGGCGTTCACCGGAATTACGGTCGCGGGCGCGTTGATTGTAAAAGTGCGAACGAGCTTTCCGGGCGGGTCTTTTGCGAAATAGAGGCCGACGCTGCTGCGGTCGGAGCCCGCCTGCCCGTTTTTGCGATAGCGGACTTGAGTCACCAGGCTTGAATTGGCCGGCAACCTGATGGCCGCGCCACTCGGAAGACGGTTGGCCGACTGCCCCGGCGCCCACTGGCCAATGGGTTCGGCGTTTGGCGGGCAGTTGTTCGTAGTACCGGCTTTAGCCGGGGTTTTTCCGCCCGAAGGCGGAACTATGAACAGGCTTGCGCTGTAAACTACCGTGCCGGCGCCAGGTTGGAAATCAATCGCGTTGATCCACCGATCTTCTTTCAGATTCGAGGGCAGGACGAAGCAACGCGTCTCGTCATCGCCTTCGGGCGCGATCCTGGTCTCCTGGTCGGGCTGCAGGATCAGGTCGGGCGCGCCGAGTTCCCACTCGTTGCTGGTGATCAGCTTGTCGATCTCCTCCTTCGGGTAATCTTTCGCCTCGCCGCGCGGCGCGCCGCCTTCGATCCATGAGACCAGCAATTCTACTTCGCGCTTCAGCACAGCGTAGTCGTGAACAAAGCTGCCATAGCCCTTGACGGCCTGGAACGGCGCCATCCGTTTTTCCAGAACCTCTTCCTTGATCGCCTTCGCCCACGGGCGAGCCTCTTCGTAAGTCGTCAACGGTATATCGGATTTGATCTTCCCGGGAGCGTGGCAGGCCAGGCAATTGCGCTTGAGGATGCGAACGACCTCTTTATTGAACGTCACCTTCGTGGTGACCGGTTCATGCGCGCTGCCGGTCCGAGGCAGCGGCGACGCGAACAAAAGAAAGGCGAAGGACGAAGCGGCGATTGCGAAGCGGAGATATTGTAAGCGATTCCACATAATAGCTAAAAACCGAAGAAGGAAGTGAATGCAGGCAGCGCCAATCCAGCGATGACCAATAAGACGACGATCCAGATGACGATCTTAACGAACTTGGTGTTTCTCATAACGCCACTGCGGAAATCCCTGGGAGCGCAGGCATCCTTGCCTGCTTGCTTCGGCCGGTCAAATATTGCCGGAAGCCCGCAGGCAGGGATGCCTGCGCTCCCAGGGAATATGACCCAGTTTTTCTTGACTGCTTACTTTTGCGCGCTTCCGCTGCTCGAAGTCGTCGCCGGTTTGTCGGCCGGTTTCAGATCAGAGGCGGCGTCGTTGTAATAGCCCAGCCATCCGATCATCATCTCTTCCCAGGTCTGATCGCCCCATTTCACAACCTTCGTCGGATCGGGGTTGTATTTGTTGCCCGGCGAGTTGTCGAAATGGGCTGTGCATTCGATCTTCGTGCCTTTAGGAACCGCCAGCGGCTCTTTCGGCACGTAGTAAGTCTGCCAGTTGAAATCGTAGCGCGGCACTTTCAACAGGATCTTGGTCGCGCCGTCAGGTAAGATCGCCTTGATTTCAAAATCCTTGCCGCGCAGATGCATGTGCGGCATCAAGCTGGTCAGATGCGCGTCCTCTTTGAACACGAAGCTCGATTTGACCTCGTGGTTCGCCTCGCCTGCGGGGATTGTAAAGCTCATGTTCAACACCGGCCGCGTGAGAACCTGATGTTTCGGGGGCTCTTTGGCGTATTTCAATCCGATGGTCGTCACGTCCTTGGTCGCCTCGCCGTTCGGCGTGTAATGCATCTGAAAGATCAGCCTCGCGCCGGCAGGAATCTTTTTGCCGAAGCCGGGTCGGTATCTGGCCGGCTGTTCGCCCGGCGCGACGCCCGCCAGAAGATTGCCATCGACGCGGGCGAGATTCTTCGGGTCCTGAATGAAGACGATCACGTGATGCACTGCGGAGCGGCCCGTGCTGCGAATCTCGGCGTCCGTGATCCAGCGGTCTTCTTTCAGGTTGGTCGGCACGGTCAGATACTTGTACGGAACCACGCCGGTCGCCGGAACTGGCTGCTCGGCTATGGAGAAGGTCTCGTCCGGCTGGCCGATGGTCCACCCATCAACATATTTCGGCGCGGTGGGCATGTCTTTCGGATCGCCTTCTTTCACGCCGCCGTCAACCCACGCGACGATCGTCGAGATCTCAGCTTGCGTCAATCGGCGGTCGTTGAGCCATTCGCCATGATTCGGATCGGCGTGCCAGGGCGGCATCTCGCGGCTCGCCACTTTCTCGCGGATCGATTTAGCCCACGGGCGCGCGTCCTTGTAGCTCATCACGGAAAACGGCGCGATCTCGCCCGCGCGGTGACATTCGGCGCAACTCTTGAAAAAGATCGGCGCGACGTCTTTGGTGAACGTGACGTTCTTAGGCGACGCTTTATCGCCGCCGCCGGCGTTCGTCGCCGGCAGACTAAAAATGCAAATCGTAGCAAGGGAGATTGCAATTACAGAGACAATAGTTGCTTTTCTCATTTTTCATTTCCTCGCGTCGGGATTGGGTTATTGATCTTCTTCGCCCGAATTGTCTGATTATTGATGTCAATGGTCAATTCGCTCACTTCACCCTTCTCGTTTCGGACGAACGTGAGTTGCGCGCCCATCAAACTGATCGTGAACCTGTCCTCGAAATCGAGTAATAGCTCGTTCTTTCCGAAGCTCTGGGCGACGGCGAAGAGTTTGCCGCCCTCGCGCATGATCGTGAAGTTGATGCCCGGGCCGACCTGATATTCGCCCACGTATGCGTCGAGGAGTTTCGGGTCGAGTTTGGCGATTACGCGGATGACGTCGGCGTACCCCACCAGCATTTCGTCGTAGGTCGGCTCTCCGAACCGCACAGGCTTGGCCGGGTCGGGGTTGTATTTGTTCTTCGTCGAATTGTCGAAATGCGCGGTGACCACGAAGCGCGAGCCTTTCGGAATGGACAGCGGGTTCTTTAGCACATAGAGCGTCTGCCAGTTGAAGTTGTACTTATCGACGCTGAGCAGCGTCTCGCGGCGGCCGTCAGGGTAGACGACTTCATATTTCATATCCTTGCCGCGCACGTGCATGTGCGGGAAGTAGTTGACGAATTGCAGGTCGCGCGGGACGTTGTAGCAGGCCGTGGCTTTGTGATTCTCGGCGCCGGGCGGAATCAGGAAGAGAGAGTTGATGACCGTCAGCGTCTCGACCGTCTTCTCGACAGGCTGTTTTGCGAAGACCAGGCCGACGCTCGTTCGGTCCTTCTCCGCCTTGCCGGTGGTCTTCGAGTAATGCATTTGCAGGATCAGGTTCGATCCGGCGGGGATTCGCTTCGCAGCGCCAGGTGGATAAACGTCGGGGTTTTTGCCGGGGGCGTAGGCCGTCAGGATCGTCGAGCCTGCGCTGGCGGAAACCGTTTTGGCGCCCTCGTTCGATTGCGCGCAGGCGTCGTCCACCACCGGCGAGTCCATCCTGGTTCGCCAGACCGAGCCTTCCTTGAAGAAGAGCCTTTCGGGGCCTGGCGCGCGCTCGAAGACCGACGCCCCGTTGAGCGGGTCGAATTCACGGCCGCTGCGCCTGGCCATGGTCTTCGCCGCTTCGATCATCTGCGGCGTTTCGACGAAGACGACGGCGTGATGCACTACGCGTTTATTGCCGGGACGGAATTCGGCGGCCTGAACCCATTTGTCTTCAGCGAACTTGGTGGGGACTCGGAAGTAGATGTAATCGTCAGTTCCGCGCGCGTCGAGCGTGAACTCTTCGGGCATCGTGAGCTTGACGTCGGGCTTGCCGACCAGCCAGGCGTCGGAGAAGTCGGGCGCTGGCGGCAAGTCTTTCGGGGCGCCTTCGTTCGCGCCGCCGTCAACCCACGCGACGATAGTGTCGATCTCGCCCTGTTTCAACCGCGTGTCATTCGAAAATTCGCCGTGACGCGGATCGGCGCCCCACGGCGGCATCTCGCGGCTTGCGACTTTCTCGCGGATCGATTTCGCCCACGGGCGCGCGTCCTTGTAACTCAAGACCGAAAAAGGCGCGACATCGTCCGGTCGATGGCACACGGCGCAGTTCTTGAAGAGTATCGGCGCGATGTCTTTTGTGAAGGTGATTTGTTTACTCGCGGGCTTGTTGTCGTTCGCGCCGGTGGTCGGCGGTGTGAACAGACAAAACGCCGCAAAGACAAAAATTGCAGTGGTCAATAGAAGTCTTCTCATAGGTTCCACTTCACACGTTTCGATCTGGCGGTTTATTTAAAAATGGCGGCAGCCTTTGGAGTGCGGCGAGCTCTGATACTGCTGGCAAACTCCCCAATTCCTGAGCGCCGGAGGCGCGGAATATTTATAGAACGCGTTACGCGATAGATCTCCCAGCTCCGTAGGAGCGACATGCGCCGGATGTCGCTCCTACGGAGCTGGGAAGAATTGCC
>DATEMG010000247.1:0-7448 GCA_035275805.1 Blastocatellia bacterium | reverse complement strand
AAATCTATTCCAACAGGATCAGGCTGAGCGCGACAAAGCCCGTGAATCCGAAGAGAGCCAGAAGCAGATCGGCGAAGGGCAGGGGCAGGGCCAAGGCCAAGGCGCCGGGCAGGGGCAGGGAAAATCCGGAGAGTTGACCGTCGAACAATTGATCGAGATGAAGGCCGTCGGAGTGACGCCGGAGTACATCGAATCGATACGCAGGCTGGGCTATAGCGAACTGACCGCTAAACAGGCCGTCGAACTGCGTTCCCTCGGCATTAACGAAGAGTTCGTCAAACTGGCGCGCGGTTGGACGAACGGCAATCCGTCAATCGAAGAGTTGGTGGAGTTGAAAGCCATCGGCATGTCCGCCGAGTTCATCAACGGGATGAAGCAGGCCGGATATAACAACTTGACGATTGAACAACTGGTTGAATTGAAGGCCGTAGGGGTCAATCCGGAATTCGTCGAGTCAATGCGGCGGGCCGGCTTCGACAAACTGACGCCGGATCATTTGACCGAATTGAAGTCAATGGGCGTGAATGAATCCTTCGTCAAAGAAGCGCAGAGCTGGGGATTCGGCAAACTCTCCAAGGACGATCTGATCGAGATCAAGGCCATGGGCATAAACCCGGAGTATGCGCGCTCGATGAAGGCTCTGGGCTTCGACAATCTGTCGCTGAAGCAGCTGATCGAGGTGAAAGCCGTCGGCGTGAACGCTGAGTTCGTCAGGGAGATGCGCGAGTCGGGTTTCAACAATCTGACCATCGATCAGTTGGTCGAGATGAAATCGATGGGCATCACCGCCGATTACGTGAAGAAGATGCGGGCAGCCGGGTTGAAGAACATTTCCGTCAACGAGTTGATCGAGCTGAAAGCCACGGGCGTTGACAAGATACTCACCAGAGAGAAACGCTGACCTGGGTACGCATCGCTTCCAGCGTGCAGCCGTGGAATATAGATCCATTGGATGTCCGCATCGCGTTTGGAGCTGTATGCTCGCGCTTCCAAGCAATAATCGCTGAACGCTGGCAATGCGCTTTCGAGGCCTTTTGACTCCGATCAATAGGCTTTTGGCCGGGACTGCGCGCTGGAAGCGATGCGTACCCAGGCGGCGCCCAATCAATGCGTCTTTTGCCCTGCTTACAGGCTGGAAGCAATGCGCGCACATGAATTACGGAGGAGCCATGAAGAAAGTGTTGATAATCTCGGCAATTGCTCTTGTGATCGCCGCCCTTGGATTGATCACGCGAGGTCACACCGCGCCGTCATCAGCCGTTCAAGAGACGATCAGCGGCGATTGGACGGCGAAGGTGAAGCAGACCGACAAAGGCCCCGTGCTATGGATGTCGCTCAACCGCGACTCCGGGTCGAGGAAAGACAGATTCCAGATGAGCAGGGATTTCCCGCTGCATACGTTCACCAGCTTCAACCCGAACTCCGGCTCGAACGTTCGATTCACTCTCGGGCATGAGGCTGGCACGGTCATCTTCGAAGGGCTGTTCAAAGACGACAAGGGAGTGGGCGATTTCAGATTCACGCCGAACAGCGGCTTCATCGCCACGATGCGGAGTCTGGGATACGACGGCCTGACGACCGAAAACCTCTTCACGATGGCCGTCCTCGACGTCGGCTCGAACTTCATCAACGAAATGAAATCGCTCGGCTTCGACAAGCCGGATCTTGATCAATTGATCGGTTTGAGGGCGTTGGGCGTGACCGTGGAATTCGCCAGGGAAGCGCAGGATTGGGGCTTCGGTAAGCTGTCGGCCAACGATCTGATGGAGATCAAGGCGATGGGAATCAATCCCGATTACATCCGCTCGATGAAGTCGCTGGGTTTCGACGACCTGTCGCTGAGGAAAGTGATCGAATTGAAAGCGATGGGCATTAACGAAGATTACGTCAAGGAGATGCGCTCGGTGGGTTTCGAAAACATCCCCGTGGAAAAGTTGATCGAGATGAAAGCGATGGGCATAACCGCCGATTACGTGAGGAAGATGCGGGAACTCGGGCTGAAGAACGTTTCGATCAACGAACTGATCCAAATTAAGGCTACCGGGGCCGACAAGATACTCGTCAGGGAAAAACGCTGATTGGAGGAACCATGAAGAAAGTTTTGATGATCTCAACGACCGTTCTCGTATTCGCCACTCTCGGCCTGCTCTCGCGCGGCAGCGCCGCTTTGTCGGGCGCCGCTCAAGAGGCGATCACCGGCGACTGGACCGCGAAAGTCAAACAGACCGACAGAGGCCTTGTGCTCTGGCTGTCACTCAATCGAAATACCGACAGTGGGAAGGGCAGATTCCAGATGAGCAGCGATTTCCCGCTGCAGGATTTCGCCGGCCTCAATCCGAACGCCGACTCGAACGTGCGGTTCACGCTACAGCGCGAAGCCGGCGTGGTTCTATTCGACGGGCTGTTCAAAGACGGCAAGGGAGTCGGCGATTTCAGGTTTACCCCCAACAGCGGATTCGTCTCCACGATGCGCAGCCTGGGCTACGAGGAACTGTCGGCTGAAAAACTCTTCTCAATGACGATGCACGACGTCGGCGTGAAGTTCATCAACGAATTGCAATCGCTCGGCTACGACAAAATCCCGGTCAATAAATTGATCGCGATGCGGATTCACGGCGCGGACGGCGATTTCATCCGCCGGATGCAGGCGATCGGCTACAAGGATATTCCGGCTGACAAGCTGATCGCGCTGCGCGTCCACAACATTAACGAGGAATTTATTCGAGAAGCCGAGTCGATGGGGTACAAAGGCCTGCCTGTGGACAAGCTGATCACGATGCGCGTCCACAACATCGACGAGGAATACGTCAAAGGCGTCCAGGCGCTTGGCTACGACAACATCCCTTTCAACAAGCTGGTCGCGATGCGCGTTCACAACGTCAGCGGGAAATTCATCAAGGAGATGGAGGACACGGGCTACAACAACATCCCTCTGGACAAATTGATCGCAATGCGCGTCCACAGCATCGACAGTAAATTCGTCAAGGAGATGAAAGACCAGGGCTTCGCCAATCTTTCGATTGACGAGCTGATCAAACTGCGGATCCACGGCGTGGATAGCGACTACGTCAGGAGGATGAGAGGGAATCGGTAGGGCGCGAGAAGGAAGAAATCTGAACAGAAAAATGTGGGACAGAAAAATAAAGAACATCCAGGCTTGTTCTTTATTTTTCTGTCCCACATTTTTCTGTTTGGCCTTGTGCGCTATGTTCGTCAGGTCATCCGGTAAATTTATAACCGGCGCCGTCTATGTTCTTCACCGCGTTATTTGAACTCGCAAGTTCCGTCTGCCGCCCGCTCTTTTGATCCCCGATCGGCAACTGGATCGTGAACGCGCTGCCTTCGCCGGGCTTGCTCCGCACGGTGATCTTTCCCCGATGCGCCACGACGATGTGTTTGACCAAAGACAATCCGAGGCCGCTACCTTTCACGTCGTGAACCAGGCCGGTGCTGACCCGGTAAAATTTCTCGAAAATCTTCTCTTGCTCGTCGGCCGCTATGCCGACCCCTCGGTCGGTAATGGCTACGGTGACGAAGCCGTCGGATTGGGTTACGCTGACGTTGATTTCTTTCACATCGCCGGAATATTTGATCGCGTTGTCGAGCAGGTTTGTCAGCGCGAGAGCGATCGCATCAGGGTCGAGGACGACTTTGGGCAGCGCGGTCTGCGGCGCCTCATATGACAGCGTGAATCCGTTCTGTTTCAAGTGCACTGTGAAAGCCTCGAGCGTCTCGTCCACCACCACTTTGAGGTCGCAGGATTCGAACTGGAAGAGCTTGCGCCCGGATTCGATCCGCGAAAAATCGAGGATGTTATTGATGACCTGCGTCAGGCGGCGGCCTTCGCTCTCGATGTAAGCGCCGTATTCGCGCACGCGGTCGGGCTGGTTGACGCGGCCCAGGTTCAACAACTCGGCCAGCACCCGGATCGAAGCCAGTGGCGTGCGCAGTTCGTGCGAGACGTTCGAGACAAAATCGGCCTTCATCTGCGTCAACTTCATTTCTCGCGAGGCCGTCCGCAGCATCAGCGCGACGGCGGTGATAAGAAAGAGCGTCATCACTGCCCACAGCGACAGGTTGATCAGGAAGTTGCGCCGCGCCAACTGCTCGACGGTAAGATTTTTCAACCGGACCGAAAGGCTGAATCTCGGGCCGGAATTTAAGTAGACAAGGGAAAACGGTTGGGACGCTTCCGCTTCGACCTTCTGTTCGCTCTCGGAAAGCGTAAGTCGGGCGCCTTTCCCGTCGTACGAGGCGTAAAACTCCCACTTGTCGTACAAAGAAACGATCACTTTCTGATCTTCGGACGGCAAGAATTGCTCCAGCGATTTGCTGATGGCCTCTGGAAGGACGGCGTCGTGGAAGTAATCCTGATCCACGACCATTCCGGCGGCGGCCACTATCCGCATCGATTCGTTGAGGATCGGCTTGACGATCAGAAGGTGGCGCGGGTTTCGATCAACGCTCGTGGCCGCCGGTACTACGTTCGTGGCCCCATCACGAATGTAGACCACGTAAGAAGAGCAGGCGACATTGATGGCCACCATCTCCTGCGCCCTGGGGTCGCGAACCATCGCCTGGCTCGTCGGGTCGTAAAAGAAGACCTCGCTTCCCTGAGCGCCGTCCTTTTCAGTGGCCACGGCGATGAAGTATCGGCTGGCGCCTTTGAAATCCTGTTTTTTGAAATGATCGGCCACGCGCGCTACAGCTTTCTGCGACAACGCGCCCTCATCGTCGTCCTCAATCACGCCGCTCTTAGGAAGATTAATTGAGCCGGCAGGCGCGGCCAGAGCCCTTTCGGCGTTGTCGCCGTAAAATCTTCTGAAGTCCTCGACCACCGACATCAGGTATTGTCTCATCAATTGTTTGCGGTAAGCCGGGAGCGTCCTGTTCAGAGTGGTCAACGCCTGGTATTGCAGAAAGATGATGACGAGTAGTGGAACGGTCACGGCCAGCCCGCCGATGGCGAACGCGCGCCGTTTTAGAAACGCTCTTATTCTGGAGATTATTGACCCGTTCATTTTATGCGGCGAAGTATACACAAGATTCACACGGCCGGCGGCTTATGTTTTGCGACTTTTTACAACTGCGCGTCTTCTTTTTTACATCTCTTTTTTACGCCTCGGGGGGCCAATATTAACGAGCCCGATCCAGAATTTTCGATTTGTTTCGCAACTGCGCGCGCTTGAAAAGAGTCTTTATATTCATTATGTGTGTAGATCGCAGAGATTTCCTAAGACTTTCAACCGGCGTGGCCGGGGCGACGCTCCTCGACACTGCCGACGCCGTTGCGCAAAACACCCCTGACGCCATCCGCCAATTGCGCCCGTTGCCGGGCAAGGTCGCGCCCGTCACCGACGACGAGCGATCGGCGCGCATCGAGAAAGCGCGGCGGTTGATGGCCGAAAATAATATTGACGCTATTTACCTCGAATCGGGGTCAAGCCTGTTTTATTACACGGGCGTGCGTTGGGGGCAGAGCGAACGCATGTTCGCTCTGGTCATCCCGGCGCGAGGCGAACTGGCCTGGGTTTGCCCTAAATTCGAGGAGATGCGAGCGCGAGAACTGATCCGCTTCGGCTCGGACATACGGACGTGGGAGGAGGACGCGAGCCCGTATAAGCTGGTCGCCCAGATATTCAAGGATCGCGGCGTTCGCACAGGACGCATAGGGATGGAAGAGCGTGTACGGTTCTTTCTTTTCGACGGGATTCGCAATGAGGCCAGGAATCTCGAATACGTCAGCGCCGACCCGGTGACGGCCGGTTGCCGCATGATCAAATCGCCAACCGAAATTGCGTTGATGCAGCGCGCCAATGACATTACCATCGCCGCTTTCAGGGCCGCCGCCGCGACGTTGAATGAAGGAATGACGCAATATGAGTTCGGCGCCAACGTCAGCGCGGCGTTCCGCGCGCTGGGCAGTTCCGGTTCGGCCCTGATCGGTTTCGGCAAGTACACTGCCTTCCCGCACGGAAGCGTCCAGCCGCAACAACTCAGGGAGGGCGACGTCGTGTTGATGGACGGTGGATGCGGCGTCGAGGGCTACCAGTCGGACATTACCAGGACCTTCGTCTTCGGCAAACCGACCGCGCGACAGACCGAAATCTGGAATCTGGAGCGTAAAGCTCAGGACGCGGCGTTGGCCGCAGCCAAAGTCGGCGCGACCTGCGAGTCGGTGGATGCCGCCGCGCGCAAAGTGATTACCGACGCGGGCTTCGGCCCCGATTACAAGGTTCCAGGATTGCCGCATCGCACTGGCCACGGCATCGGATTGGACGGGCACGAGTGGACGAACTTCGTGCGCGGCAACAAGACCAGGCTTCAGCCGGGAATGTGTTTCAGCGACGAGCCGATGATCGCGATTTATGGCGAGTTCGGCGTTCGCCTGGAAGATTGCCTCTACATTACTGATGACGGCCCCAAGATGTTCACCAAACAGAGCATTTCGATTGATAAGCCGTTCGGCTGATCGGCGCCTAAAGCCGGTACAAGACATCAGGGATACTTACAAGACAACCTCATTGTATTCGATAGTAGAGTAGGTCTTATTGGACTTATGGGTATCATAGGTCTTATAAGTCCCATTCATGACAGTCCCAGGGATTTTCAGGGAGAAGCTGACAATGTTGAATCGAAAACCGAGAATGGTCGTGTGTCTGATTGCGGCGTTCGCTTTGAGCGGGGGCCTCATCTTTACCGCGAAGACGAGCGCGTATCTGGAAAGCGGGCAAAAGCCGCCTGCCGCCGCCTCAGACGCTCCGGACCTGAAAGACTTCGACTCTTCTTCGAGCGAGTTGCGCAGCTTGATCGAGCGCTACGTCGCGGACCGCGGAAGCCTGTCCCGCTCTTACCCGGTCGAAATTTCGCCGGCGCGGCGCGCGCGCTTCAAGCAGTTCTATTCCGACTGGCTCGCCACGCTGGCTAAACTCAACTTTGACTCGCTCAGCCAGGACGGCAAGGTTGATTACCTGCTCTTCAGTACACACATCAATCACGATCTGCAGCAGGAGGAGTTGCAGGGCAAGGCCCTGGCCGAGATCGCGTCGCTAGCGCCCTTCGCGCAAACGATCACCGATCTTGCCGAAGCGCGCCGCCGTATGGAGAAGATCGATCCCGCGAAGGTCGCCGCCACGCTCAACGCCCTGAACAAAGAGATCGAAGCGACGCGCCGCTCGGTCGATTCCGGGATGCGCGGCGAGCAGGGCAGGATCAAGAGAACGGTCGCCAATCGCGCGGCCACGACGGTCAACGGCCTGCGCAGCACGCTGCGAACATGGTTCGGTTATTACAACGGCTACGACCCGCTCTTCACCTGGTGGGTCGACGAGCCTTACAAAGCGGTGGATCAGTCCCTCGCCGCTTACGGCGCCTTCCTGAGCGAAAGGGGCGCGGGCTTGCGGCGCGCGGAGGCCCCTCCGGCGATGGCTGAAGCGCGACCCGGTGGC
>DATEMG010000246.1:0-37686 GCA_035275805.1 Blastocatellia bacterium | reverse complement strand
CCCGTCGCCCCGTCCCCCTATCTCTGTGTCTCAGTGGCAGATTCATTTTAGCGTCCTGTCGAGTTGGTTTGGGCGGTTGCGTTGATGCTTTCGGTATAGGTCGCGATCTCATGCGTCGCCAGCCGCATTCCGACGATGACCGCGATCCGGCCATTGGCCGCCGCCACTGGATAGGCGACGCCTTCGTGTCGGTCGCTACTCCGAATCGATTCCTTTTGTGGGTCCAACACTCCCCAGGCGCTGAAGGTCTTTCCGTCCGCGTCGTCCCAGGCGACGAAGATTCCGCCGCCCGCGAGGCCGGCGGTGTGCGCGTGTTTTCCGATCTTCTGGCGCGGGTCGAGCAGCCGGCGCGGGGCGAAATTCTTCCCGCCGTCGGTCGATGTCGCATAATAAAGGCCGGGGCGTTCGCTTCCGCCCATGAACCAGACCGCGGTGATGGCGCCCCGGTTGTCGAAGCTGAAACTCGGCCCTGCGACTGGACAGCCGTTGATCTCCCACCTGTCTTCGCTGACCAGGGTCTGCGCGAATGTTTTACCGGCGTCTTGCGAGCGGGCGATGACGATGTCGCGGTACATCGGCCCCGAGCGCGGCACGGTTCTATAACTGAGATAAAGGGCGCCCGCCGCGTCAATTTGCAGATTCGTCCGGCAGCATTCGCAGACATCGGTCAGGATGCGCCGGTCGCGCGAGAACCTCCTGCCGCCATCCGTCGAAACGGCCAGCCAGATTTCCGCGCCGCGATCTTCTTTCTGTTTATTGCGCTCGTCAATCCATGCGACATAGACGCGGCCCCGCCTGTCCACGGCGACGGATTGAAAGGCGTGGCCGGCAGGCTCGCCCGCGCCGTCCGAGTTGACAGTGATGGCGGGCGAGAAGCTCTTACCGCCGTCGGTCGAACGGGCGAAACGAATGTTGCCTTTCCATTTCCCGCGCTCGTTTGCCCAGCAGACGTAAACCTCGCCTCGCGCGCCGACGGCCACCTTCGGCGGATTCTCGTTGCGAACAGTGGCGTCGCCCGCGCGGTCGTTGACCCGGACGGGCGCGGAAAAATTCACGCCGTCGGAAGAATGGCGCAGCATCACGTTGCTGACGCTATTGACGCGTTCGACGTAAGCCAGGTAAAAGCCCCCGCGATCGTCAGAAACAATAAACGGGTTGTATTGGCCGTCGCTGGTTGCGGTCGCGCCGTGCTGGTGCGTCTGCGCCAGCGCCATTGCAGTTGCGATCAATATCAACGCAATTACAAGCATTCTTTGCCACATTGAACGAACCTCCTGTTAGCGAAATTCGATCCTCAGCCCCCCGCTCCAACGCCTGCCGTAACCGAAATGCGTTCCTTCAAAAGGATTGCCGAAGTTGTATGCGAAAAACCTGCCGGCGATATTCAGAATGTCAACCTGGGCCGTGCAGACCACCTTTTCTTTCTTGAACAGTTCGACGCCAGCGGAAAAATTGAAGATCGTGCGCGGCCTGATGCGCCCCCGCTCGAAGTCCACGAGTTCGGCGCCGGGCGCGGATTTCAACTCTTCGAGCCGTTCCTCTTCGACCTCCAGCGGCACGCCGCTCTCGTGCCGGCCCGTGAGGCTCAGCAGCAAGCCCGAGCGCTGATGGCGATAGCTGACGCCGAACGCGCCGGCGTTGCGCTGGTCCTGATCTGGAATGAAGCTGACGCCGGGACCGATCTCTATGAACTCGTCGGTCAGAAACAATCCGCCGTTGAGCGGGCCGGTTTGCAGCAATCGCATGTTCGTGTAGCTCAGCCAGCCTGACACGCCCTTGCGCTCCGGGACATCCACCCGCACGTCAACGCCGCGCGAGAAGCCTTTGGCAACACTGTTCGGAAAGATGATCGTTGTGTTGAAGAAGACATTCGGGTCGCCGACGTTGCGGAAATCGCGTCCCCAGTAAGCGGCGTCCAGCCGGAACCATCCGCCGAAATCCTGCGCGAATCCGGCCTCCCAGGCCGAGACTTTCTCAGGGCGAATGTCGGCGCCGCCGCCTGTTTCTTCGACAAACGGCGAAAGCCGTTTCGCCTGCGCCGACGCCGAAAGCAGCAGGTTGTCCACCTGCGGCGGTTGGTAAAGACGATTGAACGAGGCGCGCAGCGCCGTCTTCGTCTTCGGTATGAAATAGACGGCGCCGAGGCGCGGGCTGAACTGTTGATCGGATACGAGCAGGCTGCTGCGGTCGTAGCGCAAACCGACTTGCAGCGTCAGATTGCGCGCGGGCGAAAACTGATCCTGCGCATAAAACGAAAACTGTCCGCGGACGCGGCGGTCGCGGAAGACGAACGGATCATCGTCGTCGAACTCCAACGCCTCATCGCTGACCTCACGCTCTTCGGCCACGTCCTCGTCGGTGATGTAAAAAGTGAAGAACTCTCGCGGGGCTATGCGGCTCGCCTCAACCCCGGCCTTGATGGCGTGTCCGCCGCCCATAAACGCGCCGGTTTGATGCGTCAGGCTGGCAATGAAGCCGGAGCGCGTATGCGCGCGATCCTGCTCGGCGAAGATCGGAATGTCGTTTTCGCCGCCGAATAATTTTGACTGATGGCGGCGATGGAATACCGCGAAGTTTCCGACGGTTCGATCCGAGAAAATACGCTGCCAGCTTGACGACAGGCTGTAATCGCGCAGTTCCTGCCGCTGTCGTTGCCCGTGTTCTTCCTGCAGCGCGTCGTTCGTCACACGGAAGTCGGAGCCGTTGGCGGACACATTGAACAAAACTGTATCGCGCGCGCTCGCGCGCCAATCGGCGCGCAGGTTCAGATTGATCGCGCCGCCGCGGTTGTTGAAATTGCGCGGGTCGACCGGATCGAGAAAACGGTCCGAACGATTCGTCGCAGCGTTGGCGAAGAGCCCGAACTTCTTTCCGAGACTACCGCCGAGCGCGGCGGCGATGTCTCCCGTGCGAAAATCGCCCGCGCCTGCGCGCAGGCTGCCGGCGACGCCCTGATCAATGCCTGACTTCGGTTGAACGACGACGACGGCGGCGTTGCGTCCGCCGAACTCGGCCGACATGCCGCCGGTGATCACTTGCAGCGAGTTGATCGTGTCGGTGTCGAACGAACTGGCCGAAAGCGCATCGAGCCGGTCCGCGACCGGGACGCCGTCGAGGACGAAGAGGACGCCGTCTTCGACTCCGCGAACGTGGAGCAGCCCGTTGTTTTCGGTCGCCATGCCTGGCGCCGTCGCGATCAATTCCTGAAGCTGGCGTCCGCGATTGATGCGCGGCGCGCGCCCGATGAAATTCGCAGCCAGCGTCGCCGCTGAACTGGCCGACCCGGGATCGACCAGATCCTCTCGCGCCGTGACGACGATCTGCTCGCTGGCGCCGGCCACGCTTAGGCTGATGGATAGTTCGAGAGGCAGGTTTGAATTGACTGTGACCTGGCGCGATTGCGGGGCGAAGCCCCTGGCTTCGATGCGCAGCAAATAGCGATTGAACGGCACGTTGTTGAAGACGAAACCGCCCGCGCCGTCAATTATGCCCCCCACCTTCTCGCCGGTGATGGCGTTAGTCAGCCACACGTCGGCGTCAGTCACAGCCGCGCCTGCCGGGTCAGTGATCGCGCCTTTGATCGAGCCGATCTGAATCTGCGCGCTCGCGCCGGCCGCCGCCAACGACAACACTGCGAGGGCGAGAAGTTTGTTCACCATTAAAAGTCGGTTCCTTTTGCGCTTTCGGATTCTGCTACATCAGACCATTTTTCATTGCCGGAAGTTTCAACCTTTTCCAGGAAAGTGAACGAAAGGCCGACAGAAAAATACCGGCTAAATCAGAACACGTGACACCGGTACAGTACCGGTTAGTATCGTCTCCCGATAGCCATCTCTCCCATCCGTCCTGTTAGAACGACAACCTCAGACCGAATTGAATCTGGCGTGGGTCAGCGGCGGCGTTCGGAAGACCGAAGTTCGCGTTCGGAGTCGCGCCCGTCCCGATCGTCCCGTTCGGCAATTGAAAATTGGCGCGGTTGAACATGTTGAAGCCTTCGGCGATCACTTCCAGCCCCATTCGCTCCGTGAATCGAATGCGGCGGCTCAATCGCAGATCGAGCGCGGCGAAATCGAAACCTTCGCCCGTGTTGCGCCCTACACCGGCCGGCCGATCGTTGACGTTGGTATCGAAGTTTCCGTCTGCGCCGGTCACGATGTTAAACGGCAGCGCCGAGCCGTACCTGAAGATCGAACTCAATTGAAACCCCTCGATGACGCGCCGCAACAATCCGCCGCCTGCAGTCTCCGGCGCGGCCAAAGAGCCGCTGAACGCCAAGACGTGGCGCTGGTCGTTGTCGCCACGGCCGCGCTCGCCGCGCAGGTTGAAGTTGTCCTGCGGGGAGAAGAAGAACGCGTTGCCAGTGTTGTCAATCGCTTTCGATAACGTGTACGACAGCCGCGCGCCCGCCCACCGCCTGAAGCGCCGGTTGAGCGAAACCGTCAGGCCGTTGTAGTAGGAATCGCCCGAGCCTTCGAACCGCGAGATGTTTGCGAAGTTCGGATTGGGGCGGCCCTGGTTTGGGACGCCCGCCAAGACGGGGAAGCGTGGGACGTTGGCGTTGCGCGAGAGGATCATATGCAGCCCGCGCGTGCGCATGTATCCCACCGACAGCGACGCGCTTGCGGTCAATTCGCGTTCGATCTGCAGGCTGGCCTGCTGCGTGTAGGCGTTCTCGATCTTCGGGTCGATCGTCGTGATGCTTGGTAGAAAGCCCGACGGGAATGACGCGGCCACGTTAGGGAAGACGGGCGCGCCCGCCTGGCCGAATTGGAACTGGGCGACGCGGTATTTCGAGCCGTCGCGCTGCAGCGCGTTCGAAGTCGCTCGCAACGGGATGCGCTCATAATAAATGCCGTAGCTTGCGCGGATGACCGTCTTGCGGTCGCCCGGCGCCCAGGCCAGCCCGACGCGCGGCGCCAAGTTGTTCGCATCTGTCTCTATCGGATCGGGCAGCCATTGAACGTCATAGCGCAAGCCGGCGTTGATGGTCAGGCCCGGCCGAAGGCGCCATTCGTCCTGCGCGAAGACGCCGAAGTTAGGATTGGATTGAAACTGCGTCGGATCGCCGAAGGCTTGCTGGAAGACGCTGTACCTGCCGTTGCGGAAGTTGGTCAGCGCCGAGACCTGATTTGCTCCGCTGCCAGATGGCGAGAATGTATAGGCCCCCTGCGTCGCGCCTGGAAAAGTAATATTCACGCGGTTGTAGAGGAAATCCACGCCGAATTTGAACGAATGCGCGCCGCGCTCGACCGTGACGTTGTCCACAATCTCGAAAAGACTAATATCGCGCCCGATAGGTGAGGTGGTCGATGTGCCCAGGTTCGCCACGCCGGAGATATTGATCGCCGGACCTACCAGATCGGTTGGCGGCGCCCCCAGCCTGCTCCGCGTGAATTGAAACCTGGCCTCGTTGGCGAGGCGCGATGAGATCGTCGCTACCTCGCTCACCGCGATGGTCTGGTCGCGGTCATCGAGCGCGGTTCCCCGGCTCGTGGCGTTCAAACCGCCCACGCTGCGCGCGTTGAAGCTCTCGATGTCGTAAAGGCTGTAGCGCGCCGTCAGCAGATTGGACGCGTTGATGTGATGGTCGACGCGCGTAAAGAAGTTGGTCGTGTCGTAGCCGGTCGGCGCGAGCCCCGTGCTGATGCGCGGGCCCGCGTATCCGGCCTGATCCAACACGCCGTTGATCGCCGCTACGTCCGCCGGCGAGATCGTCACGACCACCGAATTGTTCAACCTGGTCTGCTCGAAATTGGTGAAGATGAACGTCCGATTGCGCGCGACGGGGCCGCCCATCGTCGCGCCGTATTGCGTCTGAGTGAGCGGGTCTTTCAGCAGCCTGCTCGGGTCGCGCGGGTCCGGCGTTATTGACAGCGGGTTGCGCGCGTCCGTCCGCCGGCTGCGCAGAAATCCGTAGGCCCGCCCGCGCCATTCGTTCGCGCCCGATTGCGAGACGACGTTGATGATCCCGCTCGATGCGCGGCCGAACTCCGCGATGCCGCCGGAGGTAATGACCTGGAACTCGCGGATCACTTCCTGGCTGAAGAAAGTTCCCGGCAGGTCGGCGGCGTCGTCATTGGCCGACATGCCGTCCATGACGAAACCGTTGTTGATGTTGCGCTGGCCCGCCACCGAGATTTGCGTCCCCGGCACGGCGGATGTTTCGGCGAAGCGTTGATTGGCTACCGGATTGGCGCGCGTCACGCCGGGCGTGAGCGCGGCCAGGTCCAGATAGTTGCGCCCGTTGAGCGGCAGGTGGTCGACCTCGGCCGGCAGCACGGTCTCCGCCACCTGCGTGCGCACTGTTTCGACCAAGTTCGCTTCGGGCTTGATGTCGAGTCGTTCGGCCACACCGGCCACGCTCAGCCTGAGCTGCGCGTCGAGCGCCTGGCCGATGGTCAGCGTCAAATCACGTTCGAGCGTATGGAATCCTTTGGCCTCGATCTTCAGCCGATAGCGGCCGACCGGCAGATAGAGAAAGCGAAAACGGCCTTGCGAGTCGCTCTGCGCCGTCGAACTCCGATTTTGGTCGAGATTGATCGCGGCGATGGCCGCGCCCGCGACCGCAGCGCCGTTCGCGTCTTCAACGCGCCCGCTGAGCGTGGCGGAAGTCACGGCCTGCTGGGCGTAAACCGCCGCGCTCGGGCCGCAGAAAGAAATGATTAGATAAAGAGCGATAGTACGGGTTTTCATTCGGTGAACTCCTCATCACGGCGAGTGGCGAGTGGCGAGTGGGGAGCGTGGAATGGGTTTTTCCCCGCGTCCTATTTCCTAACACGCCTACTTCGTCCACTTCGTTTCTTTGTGGTTCGAAAGCCGGATCTGCGCGTCGAGACGCACTGTTCCCAACATATGCGTCTGTAGGCGCGCTAATGCCTGCGTTGTCGTTGATTGTGATTCAGATGAGGAGCGCCGGCGGCGCGCGCGGTGGCGTTGGCGTGAACCAGATGGAATGATGCGCCCTTAAGGGATTGTGATATGAGAAGACCTGGCGTTGCGCGAGATCGAAATCATGCGCCGCCGGGCATGAGGTTTCGCGCGAAATGAAATTTGATGACGAAGGCGGAGAGCAGGAGAAACAGGTTTGAGACCTGATTTGGCGCTGTTCGATTATGGGTTGGCCGTCCGGCCTCTTCCCCTTGACCCAGGGTTTGCGCGCCGCGCAGCAGCAATGGCCATCGGCCACGCAGCAGGCCATCTCGCAGAATTCAGGCTCGCTGGCGGCGAGCGAGATCGCGGGCGACAGACTAGTGACCAGCAGCGCAAACGCCGCCATGATCGCGCGCCACGTGGCAAGTTGTTTGAACGCGTTCGCCTTCATCACGCCACTCGACGAAAGATGTTAGTAATGAGTATGTCTGTCGCTCTTTGTGAAGCCCCAGCATAGCCCGAAGCCATGCTATGCGTCAATTGATTTGGCGGAAGAGGGAAACCTTTGACCACAAAAACCAGGGAGTAACACAAAAGTTACATATATTTTCAGTGTTACCAGTCTCTACTTTCTATCCGCCCACTTAGCTTTGTGTTCCTCGTTGTGTTTTTGTGGTCAAACAGGTACTACTGCCACTCGCTCAACTTCTATACCGAAGGCTTCTGCGCGTAAGGTTACTCGAATCGCAGCAACGCGGCAGGGTCGGACCGCGCGGCGCGGCGCGCGGGCAGGCCGCAGGCGAGCGCGGCCACAATCGTCAACACTGAAACTACAAGCAGGTAGGTCACAGGGTCGCTGGGAGAGACGCCTACCAGTATCGACCTGAGCGCGCCTCCTACGGCGAAAGAGAGAGCCAATCCGATCACAAGTCCTATCGTGAACCGCCACATGCCATGAAAGAACATGAGTCGCCACAAGCGAGTTCCGCTCGCGCCCATCGCGGCTCGTATGGCCATCTCGCGGGTACGCTGGTTTACGGATTGTGAAATCACTGCGTAAAGCCCCATAGACGCGAGCGCCAGGGCGATTATCGCCAGGACAGTAAACACCATGCTGAACAAGCGCATGTCGGCGTTGGTCGCCGAAACATGATCGGCGAGGGAACGTAATCCGAATACAGGGAGGTTCGCATCCAGGTCCTTCACGCTTTGCCGAAAGGTGGGGGCGAGGCTAGCCGGCTCGACCCGCGTCCGCGCGGCGACGACCATGAAACGGTCAGGGTTCTGCCGAAACGGCAGATATACTCGAGGAAGCCCCTCGCTGTAGCGGTTTTGGACTATATCGGCAGCGACGCCGACGATCGTCGCCCAGGCTTCTGTTCCCCGATCATCCACGCGAATGCGTTTTCCGAGCGGATACTCGCCGGGCGAATGCCTGTCGGCAAAGCTCTGATTGATGATCGCCGCCTCGTGGCCGCTGGCCCCGTCGAGTTCCGTGAACTCGCGTCCCACTAACAGCTGCGCTTGCATACAGCGGAAATATCCGGGGCCGATTGTCAATACGGTCGTTCTGGGACGATCGCGAATGTTTGCTATCGGCGATCCTTCGATCTGAAAAGGGCTAGTAACTGGCCGAGAAGGCCCGCTGCTAGGCAATTCGGACATGATCGCCGCCGTCTCGACGCCGGGCAGCGAATTGAGGCGAGAGGTCAACTCCTGAAAAAATGACACCTGTTGTTGTGGCCCCTGGTATTTCGAAGGGGGCAAGTCTAACCGCATGGTCAGCGCGCGCTCGGTGTTCACCCCCAGATTCATATTTCCGGCGTAAACCATACTTCGAATCATCAGGCCCGCGCCCATCAACAGAACGACAGAAAGCGCTACCTCGGCCCCGACCAGGATATTCGACAATAACCGCCGCCTGACGCCTGAGCCGGCGCCCTGGCCGCCTTCTTTCAACGCGCCGCTCAGGTCGATCCTCGACATCCGTAATGCCGGCGCAAGGCCGAAGACGACGCCTGTTCCGATCGAGATCGCCGCCAGGTACAGAAGCACATTTCTATCCACCGCCCAGTCAAGCTTACCAAACCCAGTCGCTGCCAGGGCCGCCTCGAATGCCCTCATGCCCCCGTATGCGAGAAAGGCTCCCATGACTCCCGCCATAACCGACAACAGAACGCTTTCTGTGAGCAGTTGCCTTATGACCCGCAATCGGCCCGCGCCCAACGCCGCGCGGATCGCCATTTCGCGTGACCGGATCATCGCCCGCCCAAGGAGCAGGTTCGCCACATTCGCGCAAGCGATCAGAATGACAAAGCCTACGCCGCCCCACAGAGCTTGCAGGATCTGGCGGATCTGAGCGTTGATGAAAGCCCCGTTGAAATCCCGGACCTCTGCGCTAATGTTCTTGTTTGTGGCCGGGTATTCGACCTCCAATTGGCTCGCGACGGCGACAGCTTCGGCGCTCGCTTGACTAATGCCGATCCCGCCGGCGAGCCGGCCGAATACCAGCAGGTCGCGGTTTTCCCTGGACGACTGGGGCTGCGGCGTTACCAACGGAAGCCAGAGATCGTTCTCAAGCCCCATCCTCATGCCGGGAGCAGTCACGCCTATGACGGTGAAGGGCGTTCCGTCGAGGAACACGACCTTCCCGATCACTGACTCATCTTTGTTGTAGCGGATTTCCCAGACGCGATGACTCAGGATCGCGACGGGCGGCGCTCCGGATTGCGTATCCGCAGGTTCGAGATCGCGTCCCCGGAGCGGTTTCCCGCCAAGAACGGACAGGGTGTTCGCCGTTATTCGTACAGCTAGGTATCGCTCCGGAAAGCCCGTATCATCGCTCATGTCGACAGGCCTGTACTGATAGGCGGCAAGGTATTCGAACGACTTTAGCCGCTCTTTGAAGTCAAGATAATCGGGATACGATAACACCTCGAGCGGCTCTTCATTGCCGTGCGCCATATCGATGCCGGTGACGAATCCGATTCGGTCAATGCCGGGGATCGGCGGAGTGCGGAACAACACGGCGTTCACGATCGTGAAAACGGCGGTGTTGGCGCCGATCGCCAGCGCCAGCCCGCATACGGCGAACAGCGTGAATCCAGGACTCTGGCGCCACATCCGTCCCGCGTACCGCAGGTCCTGCGCCAGATCCCCCAGCCACCGCGTCCCTCGAGCGTCGCGGCACTGCTCCTTCACCTGTTCGGGGCCGCCGATCGCGAGCCGGGCCCGTCGTCGCGCTTCCTCAGGATCGAGGCCCTGCGCGATAAGATCTGCAGTGTGTTGGTCCAGATGGAAGCGCAGTTCTTTTTCGAGTTCTTCTTCCTGTTTCCTTCGACGAAACAATCGCTGCCACCACTTCATTTGGCGCCTCCTTCGGACAAGTTGAGAATCAGACCGACAGCTTCAATCAATCGCTGCCAGCTCTGGCTTTCGGTTTCGAGTTGTTTCCGCCCTTCCCGCGTCAGGCGATAGAACTTGGCCTCGCGCCCGGTCTCGGTCGCCTTCCAGTCCGCAGCCAAGAGGCCGCGGTTTTCGAGCCGGTGCAACGCCGGATAAAGCGATCCTTGCGGAACCTGGACCACGCCGCGCGACACCTGATCGAGGCGCTGCGCGATCGCATAGCCGTGAACAGGGCCTAGCGCGACAACTTTCAAGATCAACAGGTCCAACGTGCCTTGGGGGAGATCCGATTTCGTCGACTTCATTGTTATTACCTCCTTCTTACAAATATTGGTGGGGTGGCGGTCAACGGCTACAAGCAGGCTTGCGCCGGAACCTCTGGAAGGCTCCGCCTCAAAAGATTGCGCCAATCGCTCTACGCCATAGGGAAACATTCACACGTCGCTCCCCGGGGCGGAATGACTTCGGCTCATTCGCGCCGAAGAGCGATCATCGGATCCACCTTCGTCGCCTGCCGCGCCGGAATCCAATAGGCCGGTTACCTCTGACTTCTACATATTATACAAGCAGCTGTAGAAGAGCAAGGTATAGTCCGGGAATTGACCTCGGCATCCTTCAAAACGACGCGGGCGCCCGCGCGGGTCAAAAAAATCCCCGCGCCTCTACTCCTATTGACGCCGTATATGAGTCTGCATAATATGTGGCTATGACAAATATAAATACCCGAATTTTCGACCGCGAAATGAAGAAGGGCAGCGCCGAGTTGCTGATCCTCTCGCTCATTGAGGCCCGGCCCCGGCACGGTTACGAGATTTCCAAACTGATCGAGGCCCGTTCGGCGGGCGCGCTGAGTTTCCACGTCGCCTCGCTCTATCCGCTGCTCTACCGGCTGGAGAAGCGCGGCTGGATCAAGGGGCAGTGGGTGGAGAAGGCCGGGCAGCGGCGGCGGCGCTATTACAAGTTGACGCCCGAAGGGAAGAAAACGCTGAAGGCGCAGCGCAGCGCATGGGAGTCCTTCGTGGCCGCGATCAGTCGAATCACCGGAACCGAACATGCTTGAGTGGAAAACGGAAATAAGACATCGGTTGGCGAGCCTGGAGCTGGAGCCGTCGCGCGAGGCCGAGATCGCCGAGGAACTTTCGCAGCATCTGATGGACCGCTACACGGAATCGCTCGCCTGTGGCGCGACGCCTGAAGAAGCTTATCGCGCCGCGCTCGCGGAGTTGGACAGCGCCGAATTGCTGGCGCGTGAACTGCGGCGCGTCGAGAGTTCAGCGCCGCCGGAACCTGTCGTGTTGGGATCAAACTGGAGGGGCGATATGTTTGGAGGATTGTGGCAAGACTTACGCTTTGCGACACGGATGCTGCTCAAGAATCCCGGTTTTACGGTTGTGGCGGCGTTAACGCTGGCGCTTGGCATCGGCGCGAACACAGCGATCTTCACCTTGATGGATGCGGTCTTGTTGAAGAGGCTGCCTGTGAAACAGCCTGAACAGCTCGTCGAACCGATGATGGTTAGTGGGAAGGCGTACAATTCTTTTTCCTGGCAGGCCTTCCAACACTGGCGCCAGCGCAATCAATCTTTGAGCGGATTGATCGCCAGCTCGAACAGCAGGTTCTATTGCGTCGTCGAAGGCGCGGCGCCGGAGAGGGTCGCGGGGCAATATGTGACCGGCGATTTCTTCTCCGTGTTGGGCGTCTCTCCGGCGATCGGCCGAATGATCACTCCGGGCGACGACCGGTTCGAAGCGCCGAACGCGGTGGCTGTGATCAGTGACGGTTATTGGTCGCGGCGTTTTGGGCGAGACCCGGCAGCGCTGGGAAAGCGCATTGTCGTCGAGGATGTTCCGCTCACGATTGTAGGCGTAGCGCCGGCTGAGTTCTCTGGCCTGCAAGTCGGCAGCCGCGTTGACCTCTGGGCGCCGCTGGCGACAGAGCCTTTGATGCATCGCCCCAGCTTTACCAGTTCCGCCGGCTACAAATGGCTGCAACTCGTAGGGCGGATGAAACCCGGGATCTCGCTCGATCAGGCGCGGGCGGATCTCGATCTTCTCTTCCGCCCGGCCGTGGTCGAGCCGGAACTGGCGTTGCAGACTGGCCCTGAAGCCGAGCGTCGGGGACTCGACTGGCGGCTCAAAGTGGAGCCGGCCGGTAACGGGCTTTCGCCATTACGCGAGCAATTCTCGAAGCCGCTGGCCGTCCTCATGGTAATCGTCGGTCTGGTGTTATTGATCGCTTGCGCCAACCTGGCCAATCTGCTGCTGACCCGCGCCGCAACCAGAGGGCGAGAGATCGCCGTGCGGCTGGCCTTGGGGGCCGGGCGCGCGCGGTTGATACGGCAGTTGCTGACCGAGAGTCTCTTGCTGTCCCTGATCGGGGCCGCCGCCGGCGTCCTGTTGGCAAACTTTGGCGCGCAATACCTGTTGGAAATATTGGAGAGCGGGAGGACGCCAGTCTTGCTCGACGTTCAGCCCGACTCACGCGCGCTTGTTTTCACCGCACTGCTGTCAGTCTTGACGGCCCTGCTGTACGGTCTGGCGCCCGCTCTGCGAGCTAGCAGAAGCGATCTGATCGCGGCTTTGAAGGTAGGAGGACGCGGCCTCGAATTCGGCGGATCGCGGCAACGCCTGAGCCGAAGCTTGATCGTCGCGCAGATCGCCATCTCGCTCATCCTCCTGGTAGGAGCGGGCCTCTTCCTGCGCACTTTGCGCAACCTTCATTCCATTGATCTGGGCTTCGAGCGCGAGAATGTCCTCCTGGTGACGCTCGACCCTTCTCATAGTGGATACGCGCCGGAACAGACGCGACATTCGTTTCTCGCGTTGTTGGATGGGATTCAAGCGATCCCCGGTGTTCGTTCGGCCAGTCTTTCATGGAATCCACCCGTTGCCGGCGGCGGATCGTCGCGAACCGTCTCCTTGGAAGGTCGCGCTCCGGGACCTGAGGCAAAGCGTGAAATCTACGTGAACTGGGTCGCGCCGCGCTATTTCGAGACCTTGGGCGTTCCATTGATGGCGGGACGGGACTTCGGTTCTCACGACACACCCACTTCGCCCGGAGCGGTAATCCTCAACCAAACGATGGCGCGCGTGTTCTTCGGCGACGCGAACCCGATCGGGCAGCGCATCAGAGTCGGGGATAACGACATCAGGGAGGTCGTCGGCGTCGTGGGAGATTCCCACTATCTGGAGGTTCGCGAGCAGATCACTCCCACGCTCTATCTGAACACTTTTCAATCACCGGCGCCCGGCGGCGAATTCGCGATCCGCGCAACAGGAGATCCGAACGCCGTGATCCCTGCCGTGCGGCGCGAGATCGAGCGTCATGTCAAGGGCATGGCCATCGCCAATGTCAGGACGCTCGCCAGCCAGGTGGACGCCTGGATTGTTCAGGAGCGACTGGTCGCTCTTCTTTCGAGCTGTTTCAGCGGACTGGCCATGTTCATCGCTGCGGTGGGGCTGTACGGCGTGCTGTCTTACACCGTCGCCCGGAGGACACAGGAGATCGGCATTCGTATGGCTCTCGGAGCGCAGCCGCGTGACGTGATGGCCATGATCTTGAAAGAGATCACCTGGCTGGTCTGCCTTGGGCTGGCCCTCGGCGTCCCTCTGGCGCTCATCCTCGGACGTTTCACCGCCGACCTGTTATACGGACTTACGCCAACCGACCCGCTCACGATAGTCGCGGGAATCCTGGTTATGCTGACTGTGGCGCTGCTCGCGGGCTATGTCCCGGCTCGGCGCGCCTCGCGAGTGGACCCGATGGTCGCGCTGCGCCACGAGTGAGGCGCATTGGTATCCAGAGGAATTCACCAGCTCCGGAGGAGCGCAATGTTTATAGTCAAGCAGTGAATAATGCCCTCTATCTCCGTTAGGAGCGGCATGTGCGCGTCGCCAGATGCCGCTCCTGACGGAGCTAGGGAATAATGCAACGCCGATCTATAAACATTGCGCTCCTCCGGAGCTGGGGAGTGACGCCTAATGTGGAAACCAATGAGTGGATTGCGCGGCAATAGGAGCATCAGACGTGCCTGACTGGAAAGATGAGATCAGAGAACGGCTGGAAAATTCGATGCTGGAGCCGGCGCGCGAGGCCGAGATAGTCGAGGAGGTTTCCCAGCATCTTGAGGACCGCTACTCGGAGTCGCTGGCGGGCGGCGCGACGCAGGAAGAAGCCTGCCGTGTGGCGATTGCGGAATTGAGTGAGGGTGACTTGTTGACGCGGGAATTGCGAAGAGTCGAGCGGCCGGCGCCGCATGAGCCCGTCTTATTGGGATCAAACAGGAGGAACAGAATGCTAGGAGACATTTGGCTGGATCTGCGCTACGCCGTTCGGACTCTGGGCAAGAACCCCGGCTTTGCCGCGATCGCGGTGTTGACGCTTGGATTGGGGCTCGGCGCGAACACAGCGATTTTCAGTTTGGTCAATACCGCCCTGTTGCGCCCGCTGCCGGTCGAGCGACCTGATCGGCTCGTGACGCTCAACTATGCGGCGGAGCGCCGGATGTTGCCCGCCTTCTCCTATCCGAACTACAAAGACTTTCGTGATCGGAACAACGCGTTTTCCGGCCTCCTGGGCTACCGCTTCGCGCAGTTGAGTCTGAGCCACGACGGCGTCAATGAAAGGCTGTGGGGATACCTGGTGACAGGCAATTACTTCGAGACGCTGGGCGTGAAGGCGGCGCTGGGGCGGGTGATTTCGGCGGACGATGACCGGTCGCCGGGCGGCCATCCGGTCGCCGTCGTGAGCTACAAGTGCTGGCGGCAGCGCTTCGGCGGCGACCCGGCTGTCATCGGCAAGAACGTGATCGTCAACGGGCGCGGCTACACGATCATCGGGGTGGCGCAACCGGGATTTTCGGGAACGGAGGTCGTTGTGGCGCCGGAGATGTGGTTTCCAATGGCGATGCAGGCGCAGATCGAAGTCGGCTCACAATGGCTTGACGATCGTGGGTGGAAGACCGTCTCTCTGATGGGGCGTCTCAAACCCGGCGTCGGCGTTAGGCAGGCGCAGACGGAACTCAACTCGATTGCGCTACGGCTCGAAAGCGAATATCCCGACGTCAACGAGGGCATGCGGGTCACGCTGGTTTCTCCCGGTTTGGTCGGCGGCGAGATGCGCGGGACGATTGTGGGCTTCGCCGGATTGTTGATGGTCGTGGTCGGTATGACGCTACTGCTGGCCTGCGTCAATCTCGCCAATCTGCTGCTGTCGCGCGCGACCGAGCGGCGCCGTGAGATCGCAGTGCGTTTGGCGCTTGGAGCGAACCGCTTCCGGGTGATGCGACAACTGCTGACCGAAAGCCTGCTGCTCGCCGCCGCCGGAGGCGTATTGGGATTCCTGCTGGCCGTCTGGCTGGCGAAGCTGACGGCGGCGATCAAACTGCCGATTGACGTTCCGCTCGCGACGGAGCTCCAGATGGACATACGCGTCTTCATCTTTGCCTGCCTGGTTTCGCTCGGCGCCGGATTGCTGTTCGGTTTACTGCCGGCGTGGCAAGCGACGAAGACCGATCTGGGGCAGTCGTTGAAGAACGACGCGTCATTCGGCAGCCCTCATCGATCGCGATTGAAGAGCGGCCTGATTGTCTTGCAGGTCGCGTTGTCGTTGGCGCTGCTTGTCGGCGGCGGCCTGATGCTGCGCGCCTTGAGGAAGGCGCAGAATATCGACCTCGGCTACGATCCGCGGCGCGCCATTGAGATGTCGTTCGACCTGCGCTTGCAGGGCTACGACAGCGCTAAAGGCCGGGAGTTTCAGAAAAGCCTGCTGGAGCGCGTTCGCGCCTTGCCCGGAGTCGAGTCCGCCGGAGCCGCCAACATCATCCCGGTCGATCTCCATATTTCAAGCCAGCCACTCTTCATCGAGGGGCAGGAGCCCACGCGACTCGCCGACGCCCCGCGGGCGCTGACCAGCAATATCACGCCCGAATATTTCCGGGCGATGAACACGCGTCTCCTGCGCGGGCGCGATTTCGCCGAATCTGACGACGATAAAGCGGCCCGCGTGGCCATCATCAATGAAACCTTCGCGCGCAGGTTCTGGCCTGGGGAGGACCCCATCGGCAAGCGGTTCGCTCTGGGCGGTCCCGAATCGCCGAAGATGCAGGTAATAGGCGTAGCGCAAGACGGGAAATATACCGGGTTGAATGAAAACCGATGGCCATTCGTCTATCGACCGCAGTGGCAGTATCGGGTCGGCGCCACGACGATTGTCGTCCGCGCGGAATCCGATTCACAGAAGATGATCGCCCTCGTTCGCGGCGAACTGCAACAACTCGATCCGAACCTGCCTATCGCCAGCGCGCGCACGCTGGTCGAGCGGCTGAGCGCGCCGTTGCTGCCCGCGCGCATCGTGGCTTCGGCGCTGGGTGGCTTCGGGTTGTTGGCGTTATTGCTGGCCGCAATCGGCATCTACGGCGTGATGTCTTACGCGGTCTCCAGGCGCACGCGCGAGTTCGGCGTTCGAATGGCGCTCGGCGCGCAACGGGGCGACGTGTTGAGGCTGGTTATGGGCCAGGGAACGGCGCTGACGCTGATCGGCGTAGCGGTCGGTTTGCTGGCCGCATTCGGGCTGACCAGATTGATGAAGAGCGTGCTCTTCGGCGTGAGCGCGACCGACCCGTTGACCTATGTGGGCGTCGCCGCGCTGCTCACCTTCGTGGCGCTGCTGGCCTGCTACATCCCCGCGCGACGGGCGACGAAGGTTGATCCGATGATTGCTCTGCGGTGTGAGTAAATGTCAGATGTCAGATGTCAGATGTCAGATGCGAATAGATGTGAGATGTCAATAGAAGAGTGGTGATAGAGACCCTCCACTGACATCTAGCATCTGACATCTGACATCTATTCGCATCTGACATCTATTCGCATCGAAGCGCGACCATCGGATCGACTTTCGTCGCGCGTCGCGCGGGCAGATAACATGCCAACATCGCCACGCCCGCGAGCAACGCGATTACGGCGACGAACACCGGCGTGGCCGCCGGCGTCAGCCCGTAGAGCACCTTGGTAAGTATCGCGGTGAATCCCAACGAGACCAGCAAGCCCAGGGCGAGGCCGATCAACGTGAGTCTGAAGCCGTCGCGGACGACGAGCCGTAGGATGTCGAGGCTGCGAGCGCCGAGCGCCACGCGGACGCCGATTTCGCGCGTGCGCTGGCTGACGACGTAAGAGACGACGCCGTAAAGGCCCATCGCCGCAAGCAACAGGCCGAGCAGCCCCTGCGCGCCCGCGAGCGTGGCGCCGTATTTCAGCGGCAATACGGCGAAGACGCTGTCATTGAGGTGTTCTTCCATCGTGCGGACGTTGTAGACCGGCAGGTCCGCGTCAAGTTGGCGGATGACGCCGCGCGCCGCCGGGGCGAGCGCGGCGGGGTCGCCGTCAGTCCACAAGTGGAGAGTCACCGGCGAGGCGTGACGCTGCGCCAGCGGGGCGTAGAAATAGGGACGAGGCTCTTCCCCTAGCATGACGTACTTCGCGTCTCGCGCGACGCCGACCACCTGCCAAAAGTCCCCGTCCTGACCCAACTTGAACCGCCTGCCCAGCGCATCCTGACCGGGCCACAGCCGCTCGGCCATCGTAGCGTTGATGACCGCGACTTTCGTCGAAGTTTCGCCGTCGAACTGAGAGAAGTCGCGTCCCTTTAGAACGACGCCCCCCGTCGTGGTCAGGTATTCGGGAGTGATATAGTTTGCGTGGGCGGTCGTGAAGCTGTCTTTATCGCCCGCCTTCTCCTCGGGAGCGATTTGCGCGACCTCGAAGAAGTAGCTGAACGGCACGTATGAGGCGAGGCTGGCGGAGCGGACGCCGGGCAGTTCTTTCAGGCGGTCGAGCAATTGCCGGTGGAATTGCTTTTGGCGCGCCTCGTCGTAACCTTGCAACCCGAGGTCGAGCGACGCCAAAAGCGAGTGGTCGGTGCGGAAGCCGAGCTTCGTATCCGCGACTTGCTGCAGACTGCGCGCGAACAGCCCCCCTGCGATCAGCACCACGACTGAGATCGCCACTTGCGAGACCACCAGCGCGCTGCGGAAGAAATGGCGGCTCGACGCGAGCAGCGCGCCGCCTCCCTCCTTGAGCGTGGTCTGAAGATCGAACCGCGTCGCGCGCAGCGCGGGCGCCAACCCCGTCACGACGCCGGCAAGGACAGAGGTCGCGAACGTGAATGCGAAAACGCGCCAATCCCACCAGTCTCTTTCGACGCGAATCGGCATATCACCCGCCCCCATAGGCATCTGGCTTAGCAAGTACCCGCTAAAGTTCGCGAGCAGAGAGCCGGCGACGCCGGCGAGGCACGCGAGCAGGACGCTTTCCGCGAGCAGTTGGCGAATGAGCCGCCCGCGGTTCGCGCCCATCGCCGTGCGAATCCCCATCTCTTTTTGGCGTACGACGGAGCGCGAGAACATGAGGTTGGCGACGTTGGCGCAGGAAATGAGTAACACCAGCCCCACCATCGCCATGAAGACGGAGGCGACCAGCGGCATGAATTCCGCGGCGACCGGTTCGGGCCGGCAATACTGTTCCAGCGCGACGAAGACCGAGGCGCCCTTGTGCTCATCCGGGTATTCCCTGGCCAAATGTCTGCCGGCTATCTCTGCGGCCGCGCCGGCCTGCGCCACGGTCACGCCGGGCTTCAACCGGGCCATCACTTTGAAGATCGCCGCGGCGCGCGCTTTCAGCAACTCATCGCCGTCTGGTCGCGCCTGGCCCAACATCGAGGCGGGAACAAAGGCCCTCGGCGCCAACTTCCACTGCGCGCTGCCGAATGTCTCCGGCGTCACCCCCACAATGGTGAAGGGGTGGCCGTTGACGTTTAAAGTTTTGCCGATTACCGACGCGTCTCCGCCGAATTTCCTCTGCCAATATTGGTGCGACAACACGATGATCGGATCGGCGCCGGGCTTTTCGCCTTCATCTCGCCGAAAGAGGCGGCCCAACCTCGGCTCGACGCCGAGCATGGAAAAATAATTGCCGCTGACCATTTCGATCCATTCGCGGTCGGGCTGATGTCCGGCGACGCTCAGGTGAGCCGGGCCCATCGCGACGGCGAGCATGTCCGAGAAGACTTCAAGGCGTTCACGGTAGTCGCGAAAGTCGAGCCAGGAATGGCCATGCGGCTTATCCCAAACGGCGTTCTTTTGCAGAACCCAGACGAGCCGCTCCGGGTCTTTCACGGGCAAAGGCTTAAAGAAGTATTCGCTGACTATCGAGAAGATAGTGATATTCGCGCTGATCCCGAGCGCGAGCGTGAAGACCGCCGCCACCGTGAAGCCTCGGCTTTTCATTAGCATTCGCGCGCCGTAACGCAGGTCTTGCCAAAAGTCCGCAATCATATTGATCCTCTTGTTGGTCCCGAACACGATAGGTTCTTGCGGCGATGGGCGCTCGACCAGCCGCAGTTCATGTTGAAGCGCCTCGCTTGCGCCCAATTCCTCGATCGCCCGTCGCTCGGCTTCCTCCGGCGTCGCGCCGCGAGACAGCGCCTCCTGATAGCAATCATTGAGATGCTGCGAAATCTCCCTGACGATAGCCGCCTCGCGCGCCGGCTCAATCTTCAAGGACGTCAGCCGCCGTCTGATTTCTTCTTTCCAATCGGGCATGGGCCTCTCACAGTCTTAGGTTGATGTCTACGGTCGAAGGTCGGAGCATTAATATTCGTCATAGCCACATATTCTATAGGCAGCCATACGTCACAAAGCGAAATATGGTTCCTAATCGGCTTCTACATCCAAAAGAAACTTTGAAAGAGCCCCGAACTGGTCTCTAGTCATACCGCAACAGCCGCATGGCGGTTGCGTTCTCGGGCTGAGCCCAAAATAACTCGTGCAGCTCATCCGTCATTTCGTCACGATGCGAGCGCGCCACGCCGCGTCGAAAAAACAACGGATCAATGTTGTGTAGTTCACTGAATGAAGGAATAACGGCGTCGGCGCTTGGAGCAAGTTCAGGCAGCAACGGCGAGACGGCGCGCTCAACGCTCCCGCGCGGATCAACGATGAGGTCTTCGTATCTAAGCAAGGCGACTGACGCGTCAGCCGCGCTAAGCCAACTCAGGACGGCGCCTCCCCACGAGCCAGAACTGGGCTGCCCTTCCAGATACGGACGAGTGATTTCCTCGCGCAGAAAAGTCTCGAACGTCGTCTGGCGGTCGCTATCCACCGCTTGCCGCTGCGACATACGCAAGCGGGCATGCGAGACGACAGCGTCACGCCCGTCTCGGACTAGATAGATCGCCCGGCAGCCGTCGTTTTTGCGTCGTTTGTGAGTCTTCGTGAAATAGACCTCGGCGCTGTCCCTCATCACCGCGCGCTCGACTGGCTTCGGGCGGTAACCGACCAGGCTCGGGCCGACGCGTTGAGCGACTGGGTCGTCATCATCGTAAATGCTGTATGTCGGCGCGCCGTAGAGGCGGTTCAGAACGATACGGAGGAAGGTGTTACCCGAACGAGGATACGAAGCGAGCCAGACAATCACAACTGGCACCTCATTTCTGTTTCGGCTCTTGCTATTCCCGCCGTTACTCGCAGCGCAACGCTACCAGCGGGTCTACCTTCGTTGCCCGCCGCGCCGGAACGTAGCATGCCAGCAAGGCGACAACCGTGAGCAGCAGCGCAATCGCGGCGAATGTCACTGGGTCGGTGGCGCTTACGCCGAAGAGCAGATTATTCATCGTTCGCGTCAACGCCAATGACGCGACCAGGCCGAGCGCCACGCCGGCGAGCGCCAGCATCATTCCCTGCCCGATCACAAGTTTCAGCACATCGCTCGCTTGGGCGCCGAGCGCCATCCGCACTCCTATTTCGCGCGTGCTCTGCGCGACCGCATACGACATCAAGCCGTAAATCCCCAGGCTGGCGAGCGCCAGCGCGACGACAGAGAAGACCGTCAGCAACATCATCGAGAAACGCCGGGGCGCGATCGATTGCGCCAGGACCTGTTCCATCGTGCGCACGTTGAAGACCGCCTGATCTTTATTCAAAGCCGCAATCTGGGCGCGCACCGCTGTGGCCAGGCTCAACGGTTCGACTTCGGCGCCAACGAGCAGATTGATGCGCCGGACATTGTTGGGCAGGCCCTGCAAGGAAATCTGATTGAAATTGGTGTAAAACTGGGCTTGGTCTGTGGCTTGCCCATCCAGGCTTCCCTGTTCGACGTGCAGGACGATTCCCACAATCTCTAAACTCGGCGCGTCGGGCCCTTGCTTCAACCGCTTTCCAATCGGGTCTTCGTTGGGAAAGTACTGTCGGGCAAGCGCTTCATCAATGACGATCACCCGCGGGCTGTCTCGGGTGTCCTGTGGGGTGAAGAGGCGGCCTTTGATCAACTCAATGCCCATTGTCTGGAAGTAATCGGGACTCACGGTGTAGCGAATGCCGGACGGTTTATTCTCCGTGTCTGGTCGGCCTTCGATGATGAAAATCGGGCGGTTCGCATTCCCAAATGGAATTCCGTTCGACACGGCGACCGATTTGACGCCGGGCAGTTTGCGGACGTTTTGTTGCAACTGCTCGAAGAAACTCGCTATTTGTTGGCCGTCGGGGTTGTTAACGGAGACCTGCATCATGAGCAAATTCTGCGGCTCGAAGCCCGGATCGACCTGTAGCACGCGCCGGAAGCTTTGGATGAGCAAACCAGCGCCAACCAACAGCGTCAGCGTCAGGGCGACTTCGCCGACTACCAACACTTTGCGCATCCAGTGGCGGCGCCCGGATGAACCTCGCTCGCCTTCCTTCAATCCTTCACTCAGATTCGGGCGCGAAGCTTGCAAGGCCGGAGCCAGGCCGAAGAGCAAACCGGTCAGAAGCGAGACGACGAGCGTGAAGACCAACACGGGAGAGTCAACGCGGGCTTCCTGCAAGCGCGGGATGCCGTCAGGCAATTGGGCAGCGATCAAACTCGTTCCCCAGAACGCGAGCAGAATTCCCAACACCGCGCCCGACGCGGCCAGCAGGACGCTCTCGGTCAGCAGTTGGCGAATTATGGTTGCGCGGCTGGCGCCGAGCGCCGCGCGCACCGCCATTTCCTTCTGCCGCGACGATGCGCGCGCGAGCAGCAGGCTGGCGACATTGGCGCAGGCGATCAATAAGACCAGGCCGACCGAGCACAGCAAAGTCAAGAGCGGTTGGCGCACGTCGCCGACAAAGATTTCGTACAGCGGCGTAACTAGCGCGCGCCGCCCTTTGTTGCTCTCCGGATACTGCTGTTCCAGCCGCGCGGCGATCAGATTCAACTCCGTCTCCGCCTGCTTCACGGACACGCCCGGCTTCAAACGCGCGACTGGGCTAACTCCCGGATCTGCGCCGCGCGCCCTGAAACGTTCCGCCTGTAGACCGATAGGCACAGTCACGTCGGCTTCCATCCCGAACTTGAAATTCGGCGGGGTCACGCCAACGACGGTGAAGCCTTGGTTGTTGAGCGTGATCTGTTTCCCGATGACGCTTGGATCGTCGCCGAACCTGCGCCGCCAAAATTCGTAACTCAGGATCACCGCCGGAGGCGCGCCCGGACGGTCTTCTTCCGGGAGAAAGTCGCGTCCCACGAGCGGGCCGATTCCCAGCGTGGAAAAGAACTCCGCAGAGACAAGCCGCCCTTGCAAGCGCTCTGGTTCGCCGGCGCCGGTGAGGTTGAAACTTTCGTTCGCCCGCGTCGCCACGATTGAATCGCAGAGCGCGCTCTGCGCGCGCCAATCGGCAAAGTTGAGATATGACACAGAGCTGTTCACTCCGCCGGAGATGTTCTCCCGAAGGATCACCAGGCGCTCAGGCTCTTTGTAAGGAAACGGGCGCAACAGCACCGCATTGACAATGCTGAAGATCGCCGTGTTCGCGCCGATGCCCAGCGCCAGTGTCAAGACGGCAATCAAAGTGAATCCCGGTTGTTTAATTAACATTCGCGCGCCGAAGCGCAGGTCCTGCCATAAAGCTGCGATCATATTTGCCCTCCGATCGGTTCCGAACACGATGGGTTCAGGGTTGCTTTGCCGCTCCACGCGGCGCAGTTCGCGCTCAAAGATTTCACTCTCGCTCAATTCCGACCGTGTTCGGCGTTCAGCTTCCACTGGCGTCGCGCCACAGGCGAGCAATTCTTCGTAGTAATCATCCAAGTGCTGTGCGAGTTCTTCGACAATAGCTGTCTCGCGCGCTGGCGCAAGATGAAGTCCTGCGAGCCGCCCCCTGATCTCCGATTTCCATTGCGGCTTCATAACCTAACGTGGCCTCGTCGCTTTTCGTAATTATTCACTGCGTAAGGCGATCAGCGGATCAACCTTCGTCGCGCGCCACGCCGGTACGAAGCAGGCCAGCAGCGCTACCCCCACGAGCAGAAGAGCAAGGCCCGCGAAGGTCGCCGGGTCGGTTGCGCTCACGTCGTAGAGCATCTGCTTCAGCAGCCGGGTCAAACCCAGCGCGGCGAGCAGTCCCAGGGTCACGCCGCCCAGCGTCATTTTCAGGCCCTGACTCAGTACGAGCATCAACACGTTCGCGGGTTGGGCGCCCAGAGCGAGGCGGATACCGAGTTCCTGTGTCTGCTGGCCAACCAGATAAGAAATGACGCCGTAAAGGCCGACGCTCGCCATCAACAGCGCCACCGCCGCGAAGGCGTTGAGCAGGATCATCGCGAAGCGCCGGCGGGACTGCGATTCGGCGATCACTTCATTCATCGTTTGTGGTTCGTAAATGACGTTGTGGCTGTGCTGGCTTTGGACGACCCGGCGGAGCGCGTCAAACTGCGCCGTCGCGGTTGTTCCCGCAGCGCCCTCTACACGCGCCACCACGTCCGCCTCAGAATTCCAGCCCATCTGCCTGAACGGGAGGTAGAGTTGCTCCCGGAGCGAATGACTGTCGTCCGTATCAAGCCCCCACTGCTTCACATGCCCGACCACCCCGACGATCTCCGACGGCCTACTGCCGTCCCCCAAATGGATGCCCTTGCCGAGCGGGTCTGCGTTTGGGAAATATCGGCGGGCAAAGACCTCGTCAATCACGACGACGGGCTGAGTTCCTGCCTCATCTTGCGCGGTGAAAAAGCGGCCTTGCTTGAGCGCGATACCCATCGCCGCCAGATAGCCGGGCTCGACTCCATACGCCAACGCCCTATGCCTCTCGGTTGCGCTCGCGGGTCTGGGCTGGCCGTCAATCCAGAATGACGCTGTGCCTTCGCCCTGCATTGGAGATGCGCCCAACGAGAATGAAGCCGCCTTCACCCCCGGCGCCGAGTTGAGGCGGTCACTCAGGTCGCGCAAGGCGGCTCGCCTCCCCTCCGGGCTGAGAGCCCTCATCGAAGGCGGAAAGCTGAGTCCGAAGGTCAGCGCGTTGTCAGGCCGAAAGCCCGGATCGACGTTCCAGAGCGCGCTCAGGGTGCGGATCATCAGTCCCGCGCCGATGAGCAAGACCAGCGCCAGCGCCACCTCCACCGTGACCAGAACCCCTTGCGCGCGATGGCGACCGCCTCCCGCGCTGCGACCGCTTTCCTTGAGCGTTTCGGCTAAACGCCGCTGCGAGGTCTTCAGCGCCGGAGCCAGCCCCGCCAGTAAGCCTGTGAGCAGCGAAATGGCTACGGTGAAGAGCAAAACCCTTGCATCCAGCCCGATCTCGTCCGCGCGCGGCAAGCCGGTAGGCAGCGCGTTGAGCGCGGCCCGCGCGCAAAGGGCGGCGAAGATCAAGCCCAGTCCGCCGCCGGCCAAAGCCAGCAATACGCTCTCGGTCAGCGATTGGCGGAGCAAGCGCCCGCGCCCCGCGCCCAGCGCCGCGCGGATGGCGAATTCGCGCGTCCTGCCGGTCGCGCGCGCGAGCAACAGATTGCTGACATTCACGCACGCGATCAGCAACACGAACCCGACCGCGCCCAACAGCATCCACAGACTCGGCCCGACATCGCCGACCAACCTTTCCTTGAGCGGAATGACCGTAGCGCCAACGCCGCGATTGGCCGCGGGATAGGCTTCGGCCAGCCCCCGCATTACGCCATCCAGATCGGCCTGCGCCTGCGCGAGCGTGGCGCCCGGCGTGAGCCGGCCAATACCCTGCAGCCCCATTCCTGCGCTGCGATTCTGCAACCCGTCATTGTTCCACTGGCCCATCGGCACATAGACATCCGTGCCGCGATAGAGAGTAAAGCTCGCCGGGAGCACGCCCACGATCGTGTAGTCCCTGTCATCCACAGTCAGGCTTTTGCCCGGCGTGTCCAGCGCGGCGCCGAACCTGCGCTGCCAAAGCTCTGCGCTGATTATTACGACAGGCCCCGCGCCGCGCTCATCTTCTCCCTGCGCGAAGTCGCGCCCTAGCGCGGGCTTGACTCCGAGTACAGAGAAGAGATTAGCCGTGCACCGCCGCCCCCTGACGCGCTCGGCTTCGCCCACGCCGACCAGCGCGAAACTGGACTGTCGCGAAACTGCCATTGCGGAGAAGGTCTGATTCTCTTTTTGCCAGTCCAGATAATTCGGGTATGAGACGGAACCGGCGGCGACATTCGGCATGCGCTGGTGGAGCGAGACTAGTCGCTCAGGCTGCGGAAAGGGAAGCGGATTGAGCAGCACGCCGTTGACCACTGAAAAGAGCGCCGCGTTGGCGCCAATGCCAAGCGCCAGCGTCAGCGCAATCACTGCGCTGAAGCCGGGGCTCTTCAATAACATTCGCGCGCCGTAGCGCAGGTCTTGCCGCAGGTCTACGATCATATTCATCCTCCGATTGGTTCCGGCGACGATTGGTTCCGGGGCGCATGGTCGCCCCACGCGGCGTAATTCACGACGAAGCGTTTCGCCCCCGCTCAATTCTGCGAGCGTTCGTCGATGAGCCTCCGATTCCGTCGCGCCGCTTGAGAGCAATTCCGCGTAGCGGTCCGCCAGGTGTTGCGCCAACTCTTCAATGATCGCGGTTTCGCGCGTCGGCTCTAGCTTCGAATTGCCCAGCCGCTGTCTGATTTCTTCTTTCCACTCAGGCACGTCTGATGCTCCAATTGCCGCGCAATCCACTCATTGGTTTCCAAATTAGGCGTCACTCCCTCGCTCCGGAGGAGCGCAATGTTTATAGATCGGCGTTGCATTATTCCGTAGCTCCGTCAGGAGCGGCATCTGGCAGCGCGCAAATGCCGCTCCTGACGGAGCTAGAGGGCATTATTCACTGCTTGACTATAAACATTGCGCTCCTCCGGAGCTGGTGAATTCCTCTGGATACCAATGCGCCTCACTCACAGCGCAACGCGACGAGTGGATCAACTTTCGTCGCTCGCCGCGCCGGCAGATAGGTAGCCAACAGCGCAACTGCCACGAGTAACAACGCCACGCTCAGGTATGTGATAGGGTCGAGCGGGTTGAGGCCGAACAGCAACGACGTCAGCAACCGCGAGACGGCGGCGCCGCCCGCTATGCCCAGCGCCGCGCCGAGGCAGACCAGCCGCAGCCCCTGACCTGTGAGCAGTTGCAGCACATCCCGCCGGTTGGCGCCCAGCGCCATGCGAATACCAATTTCGCGCGTCCGCTGGCTGACGGAGTATGCCATCACACCGTAGACGCCGATGGCGGCCAGCAACAGCGCCAGCAGACCGAGCGTAGCTGCCATTAGCGAGGCCTCGCGAGTGTATTTAGTTCCCGCATTCCCGCCAGCAATCTCTTCCTCCGGCGTCAGCAACCGGAGCCTGACCGTTGGCTCAAGCTGTCGCGCCGCCGCCCAAACCAAAGGTTTCATCTGTTCAGCGGGGCCGGACGTGCGCGCCAACAGGCTGAAGTTTTTCCATTGGCGCTGGTCGAGCGGCACATACGCAAAACCCGTCGGGATTTCGCCCAAACGTACAGTCTGCGCATCTCGCGCTACTCCGATGACTTGGAAGGGCGGGGACTCCGACTCTCCCTTCCACTTCAGCCGCACCATCTTCCCAATTGGATCGGAGTCCGGCCACAATCTACGCGCCGTCGCTTCGCTGACCACGGCAACCTGCGCTCCGTCGCGCGTCTCTTCCTCGGTAAACTCCCGACCGCGCAGGAGTGGAATGCCAACCATCGCGAAGAAGCCAGGCGCAACCTCATAACCGTTGTCGCCTTCCCTGTCTGTCATCTCCACTTCCGGCATAGTGACGCCGCCTCGCCCACGGAAAGGAGAATAGCCAGGGATGATCGCTTGCACTCCGGGCAAGGCCTTCAGGCGTTCGATCAACTCCCGCTGGAATTGCCGGGCGCGCGGTTCGTCATAACCACTCCATTGCAGGTTAGTCTTCACCGCAAGCGTCTGCTTCGTCTCGAAGCCCGGGTCAATCGACAGCGCATGCCAAAGACCGCGCACGAGCAATCCGGCGGGAATCAACAACACCAGGCAGAGGGCCACCTGCGCCACCACCAAACCGCTGCGCAATCGGGAACGGGTCAGCGCTTGGCCGAAAGCGGCTCCTTCGCCTTTGATGGTCGAGACCAGATCGGGGCGCACGGCGCGCAGCGCAGGCGCCAGTCCTGACACAACGCCACTTAGAAGTGAGACCAGGAACGTGAAGGCCAACACCCGCGCATCCGGCGTGCGATTGATGGCCGGAACATCGGCGCCCGCAAGACGCGCGATAAAGCCGACGAGCCAATGGGCCAGCAGCAATCCCGCCGCGCCCCCGGCGCCCGCCAGCAGCAGGCTTTCAGTCAGCAACTGCCGGATCACGCGTCCGCGGCTCGCGCCTAAACAGAGCCGCACGCCGATCTCTGATGTGCGCCCGGCCGCGCGCGCCAACAGCAGATTTGTGACGTTGGAGCAGGCAATCAGCAAGACGATGCCTGTCGCGCCCATCGTCATCGCCCATGTCTGCCAGAATGCGCCTCGGCGGTTACGTCGCAACGGCTCTACGTGGAGGCTATCTTTGGGATTGATCTCCGGCCCGGCGCGCGCAAGCTGGCTGAGCAACACATTCGTCTCAGCTTGCGCCTCCGCCAATGTCCGACCTGGCCTGAGACGACCGTATACTGCGTCCAACCACCGGAAACTGCGCTTGCCAAACCAATCTTGCGGCGCTGCGGGAGTTGGTCGGGACACGGAAAGCATTTCGCCTCTCATCGTCATCGGCGCCCAGAGGCTCATCGTTTCGCCGCCGATCCCGGTAAAATCGCTCCCCATCACGCCGATCACGATGAATGGTTTGTTATTCAGCAGCAACGTCTGTCCGACGATGTTCGGATCGGCCCCGAAACGCCGCTGCCACAAGTGATGGCTCAAAACCACGACCGGCTCCCGGCTCGGAGCGCTATTATCTTCCGTTGTGAACGTGCGACCATGAGTAGCGCCGACGCCGAGGACCGAAAAGAAGTTGTCGGAAACAAACTCTCCCGGAACCTCCTCCGGTTCCGCTCCAGCAGTCTGGCTGCCCAGCAGAAACCCTTCCTCGGAACTGGCGATCAGACCGGAGAAGACCTGCGCATGCTCGCGGATGAAGTGGTAATCGGAGAAAGAGAACGCTCCATAGCCTTTATCCGCCGCCCGGTATTCCAGTTTGAGTAAAGAATCAGGGTTGCTGACCGGCAGCGGACGCAGTAGGGAGTTGAGACGGGTAAAGATGGCTGTGTTGACGCCTATGCCCAGCGTCAGTGTGAACACGACCACGGCGGTAAAGCCGGGATGCTTGCCTAGCAGGCGCACGCCAAAACGTAAGTCATGCCAAAGATCTGCGATCATATTTATCTTCCGATTGGCTCCAATCACGATTGGTTCGGGCGTGACTTGCCGCTCTACTCGCCGCAGTTCGCGCTCAAAGATTTCACTATCCTTTAATTCCGCCAGCGTCCGGCGCGCGGCGTCTGCTTCGACCGCTCCGCCCGCCAACAATTCCGCGTAGCAATCTTCGAGATGTTGCGACAATTCCTCAACGATGGCGGCTTCACGCGCCGGCGCCAACTTCAAGCCTGCCAGCCGGCGTCTGATTTCTTCTTTCCACTCAGGCATGGGCGCCCCACAGTCTTAATCGACGCTCGATGTCGGCCATTCAAGCATTAATATTCGTCATAGCCACATATTCTATGGACAGCCATACGCCATAACGAGAAAGAGTGTTCCGTAGGAGCGGATCATGCTCACTCCTGGCGCAGCGCCGTCATCGGATCAACGCTGGCCGCCCGTCGGGCGGGGAAGAAACAAGCGAGCAGCGCCACGAATATCAGGATCAAGGTCGTCGCCAAATATGTGAGCGGGTCGGCGGCGCTTACGCCGTATAAATAACTCGACAGCGCGCGCGTCATCGCCAGCGCCAGCGCCAGGCCGATCACGACTCCCGCCAGCGTCAAAGCCAGACCCTCGCCAATGACCATCCTGAGCACGGCGGCGCGACTGGCGCCGAGCGCCATGCGTATGCCGATTTCTTTGGTACGCTGCGCAACGGCGTAGGCCAGCGCGCCCGATAAACCTACCGCGGCCAGCAGCAACCCCAGAGCGCCGAACAACCCGAAGAACGCCGAAGCAATCCTCGACGGCAGCGTCTGCCGAGCGATGTTTTCAGTCAGCGTGGATTGGCTGAGCCTGACCTCGGGGCCGAGACTCTTGGCCATACTGGCGACGGACGGAAAAATCGCAGCCGGATCGCGCCGCGTGCGGACAATGAGAACTATGCGGCTGCTTCCATTGAAAAAATTTCGCTTGAGGGGACGGTAAATGATGGGTTCTATCTCTTTGCCCAGCTTGTTGTTTGTGACGTCTTTGGCGACCCCGATAATCTCCTCCGTGGAGCGATTTTTCCAAACACGATCTGGTAAGAGATGGACTTGCCGCCCCACGGGGTCTTGTCCTGGAAAGGCGCGGCGAGCAAGCGCTTCGTTAATGATGATGACCCGCGAAGGAATGTCGAGATCGCTTTCGGTGAAGTCGCGCCCGCTTGTGAGCGGAATGCCGACAGTCGCGAAATAGTCCGAGCTGATGTCGAGGCTCCCAATCGACCGATCGCCGAAGGGCGTGTACTCGGAGCCGGCCACCTGTAATATGTGTCCATCTCGATAACCTGTGCCCTCGAGCAACGAGCCATCGGACAGGCAAACCGATTGCGCATCGTGCAGAGCCGCCACGCGGCTCTGCAAGTCACGGTATAATTGCACATCTTTCAGTTCGGGCCGGGATTTACGTGGAATCTCGATTCTATTAGAGGCGAGATGCCGCGTTTCAAAGCCCAGATCGAGGCGCAAAGCCTGCCGCGCGCTGCGCAGGAACAACCCCGACCCGGCAAGCAACACCAATGCCCCGGCGACTTGCGCCACGACCAGCGCATTACGCCAACTGAGGCGCTTGAATCCAGAGCCGAGTAAGCCAGCTTCGTCTTTCAAGGCCGCCGTCAAATCCGCCTTCGAAGCTTGCAGCGCCGGCGCCAGGCCGCAGACGATCCCCACCAGTAATGAAATCAGCAGAGTCGCGCCGAAGACCCGCCAGTCAGGGGTGAGATCCCAGCCACGAAAGGCCCGATTCCAGCGAAGGCCTTCCTGGGCATAGCTCAACCCATAGCTCAACAAAGCGGCGCTCCAGAAACTCAGCGCGGCGGCGGCGGCCCCGCCCAAGCCAGCCAGCAGCAGGCTTTCGGCCAGAAGCATGCGCGCGATCCGGGGGCGGCTTGCGCCCAGCGCCAGACGCACAGCGATCTCTTTGCGTCGCCCTCTTGCGCGGGCCAGTAAAAAGCTGGCGATATTCGCGCAGGCAATCAGCAACGTCAGACCGACAACCGCCACGGCGGTGGCCATAGTCCTGTACCAACTACCGCCCTCATCGCTCGGTATCACGAAGCCGCGCGCCGGTTCTACCGAGACAGATCGATCTTTATATTCTTCAGGTTTGAGGTGATTGAACCCGGCGAAGATGGCCGCGAGTTCCGCCTGAGTCTGGCTCGGACTGACCCCAGGTTTGAGCCTGCCGATCAGGTTGAAGTCCGGCTCCTGTTTGCTGATGCGTGGCGCGTCTTCTTTCCTGGCCGGCATCCACCAGTCAGGCGTAAATGGCGGCTCCACTCCCTTAAACGCTGGCCCGGTGACGCCCACGACGGTGAATCCTCGCTCGTTGATGAAGACTTGTTTGCCAACGATGCCTGGGTCTGCCCCGAAGTGATTGCGCCAGGCGCGATCGCTCACGACGACTGCATTCTCGGCGCTCGCCGCCTCATCTTCCAATGTGAGCGCGCGTCCCATCGCGGCGGCGGCGCCAAGTACTTGAAAGTAATTGCCGGAGACCACTTCACCCACCAGCCTTTTATACTGACCATCGAAACGCCACTCAGACTCTCTGAAGCTGCAATAAGCCGCCAATCCTTCCAGCGACCGGCTGCGCGCTTGAAAATCCTCATACTCGGCATAGGCCAACCCGCGGTCCTTGACGCTGACGTAGTACAACCGCTCAGGTTCCCGCGTCGCCGGCAGTGGTTTGAACAGCACGGCGTTGATGCCGCTGAAAATGGCCGTGTTCGCGCCGATTCCGAGCGCGAGTGTGATAACGGCCAGCAAAGTGAAACCGGGCGTTTTCGCGAGCATCCGCGCGCCATAGCGCAAATCCTGCCAAAATCCTCCAAGCATATTGATCCTCCTGGTTGCTCCCAGTACGACGGGCTCTTGTGATACCTCGCGCTCGACTTGCCGTAGCGCCTGTTGAAGCGACTCGCTTTCGCGCAACTCCGCGAGCGCCGCAAGATGAGCTTCTTCCATCGTCGCGCCACCCGCCAACGACTCCGCGTAGCGGTCCTCAAGATGCTGCGAGAGTTCCTCGACAATCTCGGCCTCGCGCGCCGGCTCAAGCTTTGAGCCGGCCAGTCGGTCTTTGATCTCGTCCTTCCACTCAGGCATGTTCGACTCCTCATCAGTATCGCGAGCGGTAGCGGGCGTAACTTGCGGCGATTGGTCCATTGATGGAGCCACGCTCGCTACCGCTTGCGGTACTGATATCGCGCATCACTCACAGCGCAATGCAATCATCGGGTCAACCTTCGCAGCGCGCCTCGCCGGTATCCAGCAGGCCACAATCGCCACGAAGAGCAGCAGCAAAGCGATCGCGGCGAAGGTCAGTGGGTCAGTCGCGCTCACGCCGAACAACAGGGCTTCCATCAAGCGGGTTAAGGCGAGCGCCACGACCAGACCGAGCGCCACTCCGCAGAGCGCGAGCTTCAAGCCTTGACAGACGACCAATCTCAATACATCGATCCCGCGCGCCCCCAGCGCCATCCGAACGCCGATTTCATGCGTGCGCTGCTCGACGGCATAAGCCATCACTCCGTAAATGCCTGCCGCCGCAAGCGCGAGCGCCACGGCCGCAAAGACGCTCAGCAGGAGCAGCGCAAACCGCCGGAGCGCGATCGAATCGGCCACGATCTGCCGCAATGGTTTGACGTCGAAAATCGGCTGGTTGCGATCCACCGCCAATACGGCGGCGCGCAGGCTCTGCGTCAACGCCGATGGCTCGCCTCCGCTCGCGCGCACGGCGAACGAAAGGTTGTACATTTCGTCGGCTTCCTGGAGAACCGGGAAGTAGGCTTGCGGCAGCGAAGTGGCGTCCAGCCGCTGGCTGCGCACGGAGCGCACGACGCCGATGATGGTCTTCCAGGAATTTGCGCTTCGAGGGCCCCCGCGTTTGATGCGCTTGCCGATGGGGTCTTCGTTCGGGTAGAAGCGGCGCGCAAAGCTTTCGTCCACGATCGCTACGGGGGGCGTCCCCTCGACGTCGGCGTCATTGAAGTCGCGCCCACGAAGCAGGGCGATACCCATCGTTTGAAAATACGCGGGCGAGGCCCAGCGCATTTCAACCTCTGCCTGAGGATCGTTCGGCGCCGCGGTGGAGTTCTCGCCGGTCATCGCGCCGGAGTTGTTCCCAGGCGCCATTGGGATACGCGACACCGCGCCCGCCGCCTCCACGCCCGGCAATGCGCGTAGGCGTTCCAACACCTGCCGGAAAAACGCGGCGCGTTCGCTGATTTGCGGATGCGTCGTGAACGGCAACAGCATCCGCAGCGTCAGAACGCCGTCGGGATTGAAGCCCGGATCCACCGCTTGCAGCCGCCAGAAGCTTTTCAGCGTCAAGCCCGCGCCGGCCAGCAGCGCCAGCGATAGCGCGATTTCGGCGACCACGAAGGCGTTGCGCAAACGCTGCCCGCTCGCGCCCGCGCCAGTCCGTCCGCTTTCGCGCAGCGCGTCATTCAAGCCCGGCCGTGACGCTTGAAGCGCCGGAGCCAGGCCGAAGACGACTCCGGTCAACAACGACGCCAGCGCTGTGAACGTCAGCGCGCGGCCATCCAAACCGACCTCGCCCAGTCGTGGCAGATTGTCGGGCGCGAAGCGCAACAACAATCGCGCGCCCCACGTCGCAAGCAACAATCCTGCCGCGCCTCCCGCGAGAGCCAACAAGACGCTCTCGGTCATCAACTGCCGCATCAGCCGTCCGCGTCCAGCGCCCAAAGCCAGCCGCACCGCCATCTCCTGCCGCCGCGTGGCCGCGCGCGATAGCAGCAGATTCGCCATGTTGGCGCAGGCGATCAGTAGCACGAAGCCGACTGCTCCAGCCAACAGCAGCAGCGCCGGCTTCAGTTCGCCGACGTAATCTCCGAGCAGCGGCGCGACAATCATTCTGTAGCGTCGCTCGGCGCCGTAATTTTGAGGGTACTGCGCTGTGAGCTGCGCGCCAAGTCGGTCCAACTCCGCTTGCGCCTCGACAGGGCGGACCCCGGGCTTCAACCGCGCCAACACTTCCAGCGGGCCACCGCCGCGTCGTTGATTATCGTAGAGTCCTTTCGGAAACCAGAGCGGTTGCCACATTTCAGCCTTCGGCGGGAAGGCGAAGCCGGGCGGCATCACACCGATGACGCTATGGCTGCGGCCACTGATCATCAGCTTTTGCCCGACAGCATCGGCCTTGCCCGCGTACCGCCTCTGCCACAAACCGTAACTGAGCACGACAACGTCATCGCGCCCGGCTTGCGCCTCTTCCGGCGAAAAGACGCGGCCCAACAGCGGCGCGACTTGTAAGACCGCGAACATCTCCGGAGTCAACATCGCCCTTTCGACGCGCTCCGGTTCGACGCCTTCCTGGGGCGCCAGATTCGCGCTGCCGGTGCTGTCCATCACGCCGCTGGCCGCGAAACTCCGCGTCCGCTGCTGGAAATCGACGTACTCCGGCAACGAGAGGCGCATCCGGTTGGTTTTGAGCGCCGGGAACTCGCCGTAAACCATCATCAATTGTTCCGACTCCGGAAAGGGGAGCGGCTTGAGCAGCACGGCGTTGACGACGCTGAAAATCGCCGTGTTCGCGCCGATGCCGAGCGCCAGCGTGATAACGGCGATCAATGTGAAGCCGGGACGTTGCGCCAACATTCGAGCGCCGAAGCGCAGGTCTTGCCAGAGGTCTGCGACCATATTCGTCCTCCTGTTGTTCCCGAGCGCGATGGGCTCTTGCCCGACCCGGCGCTCAACGCGCCGCAGTTCACGCTCAAGCAATGCGCTTTCGCTCAACTCCGCGAGCGCCGCGCGATAAGCCTCCTCCGGCGCCGCGCCGCCGGACAACAAATCAGCGTAGCGATCTTCCAGATGCTGCGCCAACTCTTCGACGATCTCGGACTCGCGCGCCGGCGAGAGATTCAATGGCGTCAGCCGCCTTCTGATTTCTTGTTTCCATTCGGGCGGCGGATCGGCTTTTGTCGCCCGCCGCGCCGCCGGTCTCCCGCCTGCGTCTCGCTTCCGACCGATATTTGTCATAGCCATATATTCTATAGACAGCCTTAAGTCGTCAAGAGAAACATGCGCCTGCTTAATGATTGTTCGGGATTTCATGAAAAGTAATTTCGGCGGCGACCCGAGCCCCGGTCGAACGCCTGCGGATCGAACCCAGGGGCGCCGTCGCCGCCCGCGCCGTTTTCCCGCGCGCGAAAGCGATAGTTTCTCTTGACCGTCTACAGAAGGGCGTGTATCTTTCCTCCAGAATATCTGGAGGAGCGTCGTGACCAGACCGAAATCAGGCCTTTTGCAGGGGACGCTCGACATTTAGGCGTCCTGAAATGGAGGAACACCATGCTTCACGAAATATTTCACCGCCTGCGCGCGAGCTTGCGACGCGGGAAAGCTGAACGCGAGATGGACGCCGAGATGCGCTTCCATCTTGAAATGGAGACTGCCGAGAACATTCGCCGGGGAATGAACGAAGAAGAAGCGCGGCGGGCGGCGCTGCGCAGCTTCGGCGGAGTGGAGCAGGTGAAGGAGGCGTATCGAGATCTCAGCCGTTTTCGCCTGATCGAAGGACTTTGGCAGGACATCCGCCTCAGCGCGCGGTTGTTGCTGAAGCAGCCCGGTTTTCTGGCCGTGGCTGTGTTGACGCTGGCGCTGGGAATAGGCGCGAACACTGCGATCTTTACGGTCGTCAACGGCATGCTGATCCGTTCGCTGCCCTATCGCGATCCGTCGCAACTGGTCCTGCTTGGGGCGGGCATTGATATATTTAATCCCAACTCGGAGCGGAATCCCTGGGGGTGGAGGGATCGGCTGAAAAGCTTCGAGCAACTCGCCGCTTACGGGATTAACGAAGGCGGCGTCAATTTGACGAGCGCGGGAGAGGCCGAACGGATAGATGGGCGTGACGTAAGCGCGAATTTTTTTCAGGCCATGGGCGTGAGCCCCCGTCGTTGGCCGCTTCTTCGGACCGGAACAGGAGCGGGCTGAAAATCCGGCGGTTGCAGTGATCAGTTCTAGACTCTGGAAACGGCGGTTCGAGGGTAAGCCGGATGCGATCGGAAAGACGATCCAGCTTAATGGAAAGAGCTTTACGATCATCGGCGTTGCGCCGCCGGAACTCCAATATCCTGCAAAGCTCGATGTCTGGATTCCATTCTCGTTTGTTCTCACTCCCGACAATGCCGTCTTCAACAGCCCTCTCATCGAACGACAGATTTTTGGGCGTCTCAGATCAGGAGCGACGCCGGTTGAAGCTGAGGCGGAACTGAAGGCAAAACTCAAGGAGGAGGTCGGCGTGATGCCGCTCTTTGAAGATTTGACCAGAAAGGTTCGCCAGACATTGATGCTGCTCATGGCCGCCGTCGGATTCGTTTTGCTGATCGCCTGCGCCAACGTCGCCAATCTCTTGCTAGCACGCAGCGCGACCCGCAGGAAAGAATTGGCGGTGCGAGCCGCATTGGGCGCCAGGCGCGGGCGGTTGATCCGGCAAAGCCTGATCGAATCGCTGCTGATCGGGGTAGTCGGCGGATTGGCGGGCTTGATGCTGGCCCTCTGGCTTAGATATTTGCTTCTCGCCCTCAGTCCGCCGGAAATTCCGCGCCTGGATGAGATCACGCTCGATTATCGCGTGCTGGCCTTCAATGCCGCTCTCGCGCTGCTGACCGGAGTGATGGTTGGATTGCTGCCGGCTATTCAGGGATCCAAAGTCGATCTGATCGAATCGCTGAAGGATAACGTGCAGAAACTCGGCGCCGGGGCTAGCGCCTTGAGCTTGAAGAGCGCATTAATCGCTGGCGAGGTCTCGCTCTCGCTGGTTCTTTTGATTGGCGCGGGACTTTTATTGCGGAGCATGACAAAAGTTCTATCGGTGGACGCCGGATTCGAACGGGAGAACGTATTGAGCGTTTCGGTGGCGTTGCCCGTCGCGCGATATTATAAAGAGCCTGCCAATGCTTCTGAATTCTATCGGCGATTGATTGAACAGACCAGCGCCATTCCCGGCGTGCAGGCTGTTGGCGCAACCAGCAAGATTCCACTGAGCCGTGAGGACGCGTGGGGTAGCCCAGTTGAGGTGGAAGGCGCACTGCGTCCTCCGAAATCCTCCGAATTTGGCGCCGACATTCACTGGACCAGCCCGGACTATATCAAAGCCATGGGCATTCCGCTTTTACAAGGACGAGCTTTCACTGACGCCGACCGCATGCAAGCGCCGCCGGTATTGATCATCAATGAGACCTTGGCGCGCAGAGTTTTCCCTGATGGAAATGCGCTGGGCAAGAGGATGAGGGTCAGTTCTATGTATCCCGGGGGGCCACGAGAGATCGTTGGCGTGATTGGCGCAGTGAAGTCCTACGGTTTGGAAGAAGAGCCGAGGAATGAGATATTTATTCCTTATATGCAAGCGCTAGAAAGATGGCCCACGACGCTGGCGATCAGAACCGTGGGCGACCCGATGGCGATCGCTTCATCTGTGCGAGAAGCGATTCGGCGTTTGGACGAGACCCTGCCGCCATACGACGTCAAAACCCTTGAGCAGCGCGTTTCCGACTCGGTTGCCCCACGAAGATTCCTCGTTTCTCTGATGAGTCTTTTGGCCCTGCTTGCTTTGGCGCTAGCGGCCACTGGCATCTACGGAGTGCTGTCCTATCTGATACTGCTGGCAAACTCCCCAATTCCTGAGCGCCGGAGGCGCGGAATATTTATAGAACGCGTTACGCGATAGATCTCCCAGCTCCGTAGGAGCGACATGCGCCGGATGTCGCTCCTACGGAGCTGGGAAGAATTGCC
>DATEMG010000245.1:0-2766 GCA_035275805.1 Blastocatellia bacterium | reverse complement strand
CCTTCCGTGGCTATTTGCAACTGCGCCGCTCCCGCATCGATGTTGACTACTTCTTCCACCGCGCCGACGCTCAGTTGAATTTTCAACTCCGCCATCTGCCCTACGTTAAGTTTGAGATTCTTTTGCGAGAAGCTTTTGAAGCCGTTCGCCTTCAACGACACGGCGTAACTGCCGGACGGCAATCCCGCGACCGTTACCTGGCCGTTGTTGTCCGTGACGGCGGCCCGCTTCACGCCGGTATCTTCGTTCGTGATGTCTACCGAAACGCCGCTGACGGTATTGCTTTGCTCGTCGGCCACGCTCAGTTTGAGCGTCGCATCCGTGACCTGCGCCATCACTGCCGTCGAGACCGGGGCCAGGAGTAATGCGATGAGGAGAATACGCCTGAGGGTAAACAGTTTCATAGTCATAATGCTCTGATTCAGTGTCGTCGTTGAGAGAGAGGCAGAAAGGAGCCGAAGCGGCTGCAGGCGATTGGCGCCTGCGGAGCCGCATTCGGCTAAAATCAGCAAAGTACCCTCCTGACAGAGGGGAAATGTCGGATTTCCCCAGTATTGGAGAATATACGGTGGGATGTTTAGCAATCGCTCTGCCACAGTTCGTTACGGCGAGGCGACGTTTCGGCAACCCATTCACATTACAAAAATAAAAAGTTTTTGCCTGCCAAAACGTTGGATGGAGGGCGAGGGCGCTGGTGGCGATATTTAACGGATATGGCGAAATATCGCCTAGGGGCGCGATATACAGCGAGCGTCAATCAGTATCCGGCGTATGCTGTATTCGCGGGTGATCGGTCAGCTAGTGAGCTTTTCACATCGGCGTACTGTTCAATAGAACGCAGATGACGCGGATATAGCGGATTGAAGCTGATTTTTTCCGGATATATACGCGACGATCCGCGCGCCTCAGCGTCATCGGCGTTCTATTGAACAGATCTTCAAAGTTCGTAAACAATGAAAGGGAGCGGCTATCATTGACACCGTTATCGGTAACGCCTAGACTGCGCCCGCATCCATTGAGATGGCGGAAATATTTAGCGGAAATATTTATGAGAAGACCGAAATCGCCGGCGGCTTTGCTGGGACCATTCATTCTGCTCATGTTGCTTGTCGCGTGGGCGGTCAGCCGCTCGCCGGTTGAGAACCAAACTACCACGACGCAGTCCACACTCCAGGCCGGAGCAATGACGCTCTGGCATTCCAGGGCGGCGCCGCAATGGGATCATGCCACGCCGGTCGGCAACGGGCGGCTCGGCGCGATGATCTTCGGCGAAACAGGCCGCGAGCGCATTCAGCTCAACGAGGAGACGCTCTGGTCGGGAGGGCCGCGCGACACAGTCAACGTCGAGGCGATGTCGGAGATCGGCAATGTGCGGCGGCTGCTCTTCACGGGCAAGCCGCGCGAAGCGATCGAACTGGCCGACGAGACGATGATGGCGCGCCCGCGCCGGCTGCTTCCCTATCAGACGCTAGGCGATCTGTGGCTGGCGTTCGAGGGACACGACGCCGCGACCGATTACCGCCGCGAACTCGATCTGGCCAGCGCAATCGCGCGCGTAAACTATCGCGCCGGCGGCGTCCGCTTTACGCGCGAAATTTTCGCCAGCCATCCGGCGCAGGTAATTGTCGTGCGATTGACGAGCGAGCAGCCGAACCAGATTTCGGTCACGGTGGGCATGAACCGAGAGCGTGACGCGACGACCACCGCTTTCCCCGACACCCTGGTGATGAAAGGCCAGCTCGACGGCGGCGGCGGGTTGAAATTTCAATCAACGCTCAGAGTCCGTCCAGAAAGCGGTTCGATCAAACGGCAGGGCGATCAACTCGTCATCAGCAAAGCAAATGCTGTGACGATCTTGCTGGCGGCATCGACCAATTATCGCGGCAACGACCCGCAAGGGACTTGCGAGCGACAGATCGAACTGGCGGAGACCCAGAGTTACGCCAGGCTGCGTGAAGCTCACGTCGCCGACTATCAATCGCTATTCAACCGAGTCGAGCTGGAGCTGGGCGATTCGGGCGCCCTCTCACAACTGCCCACAGACATGCGGCTCGAACGCGTGAAGCAAGGCGGCGAGGACCACCAGCTCATCGCGCAGTATTTCCAGTTCGGCCGCTACCTGCTCATCTCGAGCAGCCGGCCCGGCGACCTGCCCGCCAATCTGCAAGGCGTCTGGGCGGACGGCTTCCGGCCGCCGTGGAACAGCGACTATCACCTCAACATCAATTTGCAGATGAACTATTGGCCCGCCGAAGTGACCAATCTCTCGGAACTACACATGCCGCTCTTCGACCTGCTGGAAAGTCTGCGGCCGTCGGGACGACGCACGGCGCGGTTGCACTACAACGCGCGCGGCTTCGTCGCGCACCACATCACCGACATCTGGGGGTTCACTACTCCGGGCGACCGCGCGCGCTCAGGCCTGTGGCCGATGGGCGCGGCCTGGCTCTGCCAACACCTTTGGGAGCATTACCAGTTCACGCAGGATCGCAAATTTCTCTCCGAGCGCGCCTACCCGGTGATGAAAGAGGCGGCGGAGTTCTTTCTCGATTATCTGGTCGAAGACAAAAAGGGGCGGCTGGTGGCCGGGCCGTCGGTCTCGCCGGAAAACAGATACCAATTGCCGAACGGTGAGGTCGGAGTCCTGTGCATGGGCGCGTCGATGGACACGCAGATCATCCGCGGCCTTTTCCGCGACTGCTCAGAGGCTGCGCGGCTTCTGGGCGTTGACGAGGAATTCCGCGCGCAGTTGAAACGAACGGGCGA
>DATEMG010000244.1:0-3058 GCA_035275805.1 Blastocatellia bacterium | reverse complement strand
GTTGTGGCGCGAGTTGTTTACTCGCGCCGTCCTTGGCCGAAGCGGCGCGAGTAAACAACTCGCGCCACATCGTTAACGTCTCCGGCGCAGCCAGCGGCTGAATTTCGCCCATGGCCAGGTGTTGACGACCGAGCGGGCCTCGACCCAGCCGCGCCGCGCCTGAAGGATTCCGTAGCGGGTCTGTTCGAGTTGCGCGGCGCTGTGAGCGTCGGAATCAATCGCTAGCAGCGCGCCCGCTTCGTTTGCAGCGCGCGCCATCACGTCGTTCAAATCAAGGCGGTCCGGCGACCCGTTCACTTCGAGCGCCACGCCTGCTTCGGCGGCCGCTTCGACGACGCGCTCGAAGTCGAACTCCACCGGCTCGCGGCTACCAAGGAGTCGCGTCGTTGGATGGCCGAGGACGTGTACATAAGGATTGGCGACGGCGTCGAGCAACCGCCCGGTCATTCTGCTATTGGGCTGGCGGAACGCGCCATGCGCCGAGGCCACAACCACATCCAGCCGCGCCAGAACTTCATCCGGGTAATCGAGCCTGCCATCGGGGAGGATATCGACCTCCGCGCCCATCAGGACGCGCGGCTTGCGCCGACCCCTTTTCTTCCGCAGCGCCTCGACCTCTTCGATCTTCCGCTCCAACCGGTCTATGTCCAGCCCGTTCGCGATGCGCAACGACGGGGAATGGTCAGTGATCGCGATGTATTCGAGGCCGAGCTCGGCGGCGGCTTCGACCATCTCTTCGAGGCTGGATCTGCCGTCGGACCAGGTTGTGTGCGCATGCAGATCGCCGCGCAGATCGCCCTCTTCAATCAGCTTCGGCAGACGGCCTTCCGCCGCCGCCTCGATCTCGCCGCGGTCCTCGCGCAATTCGGGCGGCGGCATTTTTATTCCCAGCGCCCGGTAAGTGTCCTCCTCCTTATTACCCCCGATCCGCTCGTCGCCGCGAAAGACGCCGTACTCGTTGATCTTCAGCCCATGTCTTTGGGCAATCGTGCGCAGGTGGACGCTGTGTTGTTTGGAGCCGGTGAAATATTGGAGCGCCGCGCCGTACGACTCTTTCGGCACGGCGCGAACGTCCACTTGCAGATCGCCCTCGATGAGCGCGCTCGCGCGTGTCTCGCCGAGCGCGGTCACCCTTTTGATCAAGGGCAATTTAACGAACTCGCGCAGCGCCTCTTCGCTGTCGCGCGAGCAGATGAGCAGGTCGATGTCCCCGACGGTCTCCAGGCCGCGACGTATGGAGCCGGCCAGATCGGCGCGATCCACAAGCTTCATCTTGCGGACCTCCTCAACCAATTTTTCGGCCAGTGGCAAGACCATGCCCAGTCGCCGTCGCGGTTTGCTCGATTGATACAATTCGATCCCGCGCCGCAGGTTCTCGATCTTTTTATCGCCGAACCCGCGTAGGTCGGCGAGCGAGCCTTTCTCGATCAGACGACGGAGGTCGTCGACGTTTTTGATCCGGAACTTCTCGTGAAGCAGGGCCAGCGTCTTCGGCCCGAGACCGGGAATATCCATCATCTCGATCAAGGCGTCGGGGACGGCGCGCATCTCTCGCTCGCATCGGCGGATGTGGCCGGTCTCTATGTATTCCTCGATCATCTCCGAGAGGTCGTGACCGACGCCGGGAATGTCCTTGAGCTTCTTCTCGCGCGCCAATCCAGCCACATCTTGATCCAAACCTCTCAGCGAGCCGGCGGCGCGCTCGTAGGCCAGCGCGCGAAAACGGTCCTTGCCTTTGAAGGCGAGAACGCGCGACATGTGATCGAATATTTCAGCGATCTCCTGATTTACCATTTCGATCTCCGAAGGAGCGGGACGGACTTTAGTCCGTCCCATGTCAGAGTTGAAGCAATCAATGTGCCGGTTCTCCTCGGGAATTATCCTGCTTAAATGTTAAATGCGACTTCGTTTCCGCCATCCGCACACGATTTGCCACATAAGAAACAAGACTTATAGATCCTATAGGACCTAATTAGAGGAGAATGACAGTGATGAGGTTCAAGAACCGCGCTGAAGCGGGCAGTTTCCTCGCTGAGCGGCTATCGGCATACGCAAATCGGCCTGACACGTTAGTGTTGGGGTTGCCGCGCGGGGGCGTGCCGGTCGCATATGAGGTGGCGACGATCCTGAACGCCCCGTTGGATGTATTTGTGGTGCGCAAACTCGGCGTTCCCGGACACGAAGAACTGGCGATGGGCGCGATCGCCACAGGCGGCGCGCGCACTCTCAATCACGACGTGATCGGGTATTTGCGCATCCCCGATGAAGTGATCGATGAAGTGACCGCACGGGAGGAGCAGGAATTGGAACGGCGCGAGCGACTTTACCGTGACGACCGCCCCGCGCGTTCGCCGCGCGGCCGGGTGACGATTCTGGTCGATGACGGCCTTGCCACAGGCTCGTCTATGCGCGCCGCTGCGCTCGCGGTGCGCCGGCTCCAGCCGGCCTCGATCGTCGTGGCGGTCCCCGTCGCCGCAAGCCAGACATGCGACGATCTCCGCGGCGAAGCGGACGAGGTCGTCTGCGGCTACACGCCGGAGCCGTTTTACGCCGTCGGATTGTGGTACGAGGATTTCTCGCAAACTACCGATGAAGAGGTTCGCGAACTGCTGGCGCGGGCCGAAAACAAACTGGCCGGCGCCGCCCGAAAGTAAAATTGGAATTCGAATGGAAAAGGCATACACACTTGCCCTCTGTATCCGGAGTGCGGATTGGCGCGAACGCCCGTCGAAAGGAGGGACAATTAGATGTCATTCTCCTGCTACTTATTTTGCTTCTGATATGCGTCGATAAAGTCGGACCTCGGACCGGAATCACTTCAAGTATCGTTCCCGGTATGCGAAATGGATATAGCCTGATCGCCTTTTCATCCGCCGCGAGCCCGGGACGAATTTTCACCTGGCGAAATTACTTCAGATCCTCGCCCGACATCGAGCAACAACCCGATGCGCCGCTGGTAATACGAAATCCGCGCTTCTACTCCTATTGGTCATGGGGGTATGGGATCGGTGCCACTCTCAATACTCTGTAAACAAAGTTATGTGGTATTTGTTTAAAT
>DATEMG010000243.1:0-7786 GCA_035275805.1 Blastocatellia bacterium | reverse complement strand
AACAACCTTTCATTGCCCAGGCGCGACAGGACGACCAGCTTCTCGGCCTTCTCCGGCGGCGGCGGCTCGTGATAGATCTTGGCCACCAGGTCGCTTTTAGCTTGAATTTCGTAGACCTCGCCTTCAGCGCCAGTTCCGATTAGCCGCCCTAATCGAACTGTGTCGGACTGGGACGCGTAGAAGATTCTGTGAATCGGGCTAATGGCCTCTGATTGGGAGGCGCCGGAAATTCTCGACATGGCTTTACTCCTAATTAAGCCGTTTGCCGTGTTTCTCTATCAACTTCAACAATTCCTCATCGCCAAACCGCTGATGAACGTGATAATCAGCGCGGCCATGATCAGCGCCACTAAATGATGTTTGCTCGCGACTGCCAGGTCCTTCTCAGCCTGGGCGATCTCCTGGCGCGATTGCTCCAATTCGTGTTGCAGTTTCAGTTTGTCGTTCTCGATCTGTCGTTTCAGATGGCGGAGATGACGCGCTCCGCCACTCAGTTCGATTTCCAAACGAAATCGAAGCTCGTCAAGCTCTCTTTCGGTCTTGATGCGAGTTTCACGCAAAACGCCTTTGACGGGATCGAATACAAATTTATTTTCCAGATCGCGCCGCCATTTATGCAGCCAATTCGCGCGCCGGTAATCGATTAACGGAATCTGGATTATAGCTTCGATCTCGCACACGTCGGCGGCGGTCTCAACCCCGTGCGAGAGCAGAGCCGCTTTTTCGGCTGGGCTGATGCCCTGGATGTTGGCGCCGTTGATCTCGAACCGATCCAGAAATTCGTCGAGCTGGTTATTTCTCGATTCGGCTTCCATTTGTTGGAGCCTGAGCTGTCTGATTTCCGCCAGATTTTCGTATGTCTCTTTCTGCTTCAGCAGTTCAGCCTGCTTGGCTGCCCATCTTTCACTCTCGGATTCGCTATTGTACTTCTCTTGAAGCCGCCTCGCATGCTCTCGCGCCAGCCGTTGGCGCTCTCGGATATTCTGAAGTAAAGGGGCATTTACAATTGCATACGAGTAAGCTCCCAGTCCGGCCAAAATAAGCAACTCGACAGAATACGGCAGAGGTAAGAGTAAAGTTATCACCAGTCCGAAGAAAGCCGATGATACAAGCGCAATCGTGAAGCGATTATTCCAGCCTTCGCGAAAAGCTGTAACTTCCGTGGACGGCGAATGGGCCTTCGATATTTTGTCCCATTGAATCAGGGGAATATGCGGCGCCTCTATGCCCGCGATTTCCTTCCAGATTTCGTCTAGCAGGAAATGCCCGCGCCGCGAATCGTCTCCGGGGAACAGGAAATTGAAGAGGCGGACGCCAGCCTGAGATTCGATCCCGCACCACGGGCAGTCGCGCAATTTACGATAGTAGTAGTGGCCGCTGTGCAGTTCGCATTTTTTCAGCGCCTTCGCCAGCGCGTCCAGCGGCTCGATCCACTCCCGCGCCTGAGGCCGGTCCGTCGACAAAAACGCTCGTCGAAACAGGTTGACTAGCGGCGGGGGCATGGAATCGAGGGCCAGCGTACCCGGAGGCTGTCGCATCTTCCGCGCTTCGGCCTCGACGCCGTAGGCGAAGCGGAACTCCCTGATCGCGCGCTCCAGCGGCATCTCTCCCGCTCCAAAATACCTCCCCGAAAACGGATGCCTGCCCATAAACAGAAGCTGGAAGATCACCACCCCCAGTCCGAAACTATCGTGCTCCTGCGCGCGATCTATTTCGCGGAAGGCCACCCCCTGCAATTCCGGCGGAGTGTACTCCAGAAATCCGCCTTCGCAGCGGTAGGTCTTGCCCTCGGCCGAGACCTGGAAGCTGTCGACGTCGAGCAGGTAGACCGTGGCCTTACTGGTGACCAGGATGTTTTTGGGGTTCACGTCGCCGATGACCAGGCCGTGTTCATGTATCGCGGCGACAGCCCGCGCGATGTTGGCCGCGACATAGATCAGAAACGCCCACGACGCTTCCGGGAACTTTTGCAGCCGGCTCTTGGGACTGTGCAGCGCGTGAACTTCTTCGGCCTGGCTGATATTTTTCATCACGAAGCCGACGATCTCCCCGTCCGGCGCGTCGCGCAGCGTCGAGACCGGCCACGCGGAGAGGTTGAACAACCTTTCATTGCCCAGGCGCGACAGGACGACGAGCTTCTCGGCCTTCTCCGGCGGCGGCGGCTCGTGATAGACCTTGGCCACCAGGTCGCTTTTAGCTTGAATTTCGTAGACCTCGCCTTCAGCGCCAGTTCCGATTCGCCGCCCCAATCGAACTGTGTCCGACTGGGACGCGTAGAAGATTCTGTGAATCGGGCTATCGGCCTCTAATTGGGAAGCGCGGGGAACTCTGGACATGGCTCTCCTGCGGAAAATAGCAGGGCGAACTACCTGGGAGCGCAGGCATCCTTGCCTGCTTGCTTCGGTCAGTCGGTCCTTGCCGGAAACCACGCAGGCAAGGATGCCTGCGCTCCCGGATAGTTTGCCCTACACTCGCGCCGCTATTTTCTTTCTTTCTGGGCGCCGCAACACGACACGAAGGCCCCTACCTTCGCGTAGCCAGAATCAAAGTCTTGTCGTCATCAGTGCGCGAGTTGATTTTCTCCGAATTCAGATAAACGCTCAACGAATCTGAAAGTTCTCGCGAGTAACCGCCGAGGCGCGGGCGCAGCCATGCGAACAAGGGAGCGAAGAACGGCCCGTGGGCCGATCGCGCGCGGTAATCCAGCGCCAACCTCTGTATGCCGTCGGTGAAAATGGCAAGCTCGTCAATAGCGCCCGACCGCGCTTCGCGAACGACTTTCTCCGCCGCGTCGGCGTCAGTCAAAAAGTTGGTCATGTTGGCGTACTCGCCCTGTTGTGGCCAGCAGGCGACCGTATAACGATCAGGCTCGTCGCGCCGAGACTCGACGATTGCGCCATCGCCGATCTGGAAATAGACCACGCGATCACTCCATACGACCGCCGCCAGCAATGTGCAGGCGAGGTCCTGTATACCGACGCCCTTGTCGTGCGACCAGCCGAACGCCAGCCGGCGGAATTTGACAATCCAATCCGCGATGAAATTATCCGATAAGAGTGAGCCCGCATCGCCGCCTTCAATGCGAGACTTGACATCATCAATGAACATATCGCAAGCCAATGTGGAGCCGAGTTGAGCCAACGTCGCGCTGCCGGCTCCGTCAGAAGCCACGGCGATGAGAACCTCGGCGCCGACTGCGTCCACGAAGACTTCAACGCGGCTCGCGTCCTGGCACGGCGTCGAAGACTTCAAATGAAATGTACCCCCAACCGAGGCGAAACCGTATTTCCACATATCTTCAAATTGAAGCCCAGCCGTCGGGCGCCGCCGGGTTATCTAGCGCGACTTCGTCTCCGGGACTGGAACGAGAGACGGAACTCAAACTGGACGAGAGCCACATGAACATCTCGCGGAATCGCAGCCCGCTGAGTTTGAGAGGCTGGCGCACGGCGATGCGGTTGAGAATGTCGAAATTGGCGCCCTCGACCCCAACCGCGAAAAAGGCGAACGATTTGGTCTGTTCGCCGGCGCGAACGAGCTCAGCCGCGCGCCGCCAATCGTCCGTCGGTTCGCCGTCGCTGATCAGAAAAACCCAGGGGCGATAGTACGAGACGCCGTTCTGGCGGTAAGCCGCCTTGCGGTCGCGGACGATCTCGATGGCCTTCTCAATCGCCAGCCCCATCGGAGTGTCGCCTTCGGCGGCTAGTTTCGGAGCGCGAAAGAGGTCGGGGGTTTGAAAATCAATGATCTTCCTGACCGGCCCGAAAGTGACCAGCGAGATTTCCACGCGCTTGACCGCCAGTTCGTCAGCCATCAACTCATCGCGGAAGGCCAACAGACCGGCGTTCAATTCGTCAATCGGTCTGACCGTTCGAGGCGCGCGCTGATCGCTCAAAATTTTTTGTATCGGGGAGAGCGGTAGGGAGACTTGTTTTACGTCATTCATAGACCCCGAAGTGTCGAGCAGTAGCACGCATGGGCAGCGAGGCTCCGGGTTATCAACGAATTCGGGATCAGGGAATGGTACCTGATCGGGCGGATCTGTCACTGAGTCGTGTTTCATATCGTCAATAATATACAAAGAGTTGCCCATACAGGCCAAATATCCAAAAAACTTTTCAAAAAAGTATTGCTCAAAATCCCAATCTGAACTATCTTGCGCATTCTTTTGTCCACCATCGAAATTCGCTCCTACTCGCTTCCCGAAGTGAGGGCCCTTACCGGCGCCACACTAATCAGCCAGCGATAAGGCCTAATTGAAATCAGGGTAATTATTTGTCAACCACTTCGGTTTGACGATTTATCAACGTTAGCGAGCCCCCGGCTTGCCCCGATTCTTGTCAGGAGTGTAACTACATGAAACGATTGATTATCCTTCCGTGTTTGTTGATCTTCGTCGCGCTCTTTGCGACCGTAACCGCTTTGATGCAGGACAGCCGCCCGCAATTGGGCAACCGCGATTCATCACAAGTGGCGCCGTCGGCCGACGCCCTGTCCCAGAAACAACTCAACCAAAACCGGCTGCACAAATTGATCATCAACAGCGAAGACCCCACCTACGGCGAACTGATGCGGCTGAACGCCATCCGCAGCGTGATCGACTACGGCAGCTTCAAGTTGGTGGTCGTTGACCAAGAGCCTCTGGGTGTGCGCGCCGCGATCGAGGCGATGCCCGGAAACTGGGCCGACGAAATGGACAGGATCGAACTCAACGGCTACGTCATCGATACCAGCGCACCGCAGTTGATCTCGAGAGAAATGCCCACCGATTTGAAACTGTCTCGAATGGCCGAGGCGCGCAGCCGCGGTGATGCCCCAGTTGCCGGGCTTTACATCGTCAAGTTCGTCGGCCCGATCAAGGACGCCTGGCTGGAGACGTTGAAAAGCACTGGCGCCCACGTGGTTTCCTACGTCGCGAACAACGCCTACGTCGTGTCCTGCGACGCGCGTTCGGCGGCGTTGGTGTCGCGCCTGCAAGACGAGGAACCGTCCGTCCAGTGGGTCGGCGATTACGAACCGGGTCACAAGATGACGCGGGAACTGGCGGCGGCGCGGGCGATGGGCGACGCCAGCTACGTCAAAGTCACGATACAAGTGCTGGCCGAAGTGGAGGGGAGCGATCAACTGGTATTCAAACTGCGCAGCTATTCGCGCCAGCCCATCAGCGAGAGTCGCGTCATGAATTACCGCAACATCACCGCGGTAATTCCGGCCTCGCTATTGCCCGAACTCGCGAAAAGCGACGTCATCTTCGCGATCGAAAGAGTCACCGAGCGCCGCCGCCTGGACGAGGCCCAGGGCCAGATCGTCGCGGGCAATCTTTCAGGCAACAGTCCGACCGGCCCCGGCTATCTGGCGTGGCTCGCGAGCAAGGGTTTCGACAGCTCGCAATTCGGATCTTTCTCCGTAAACGTCGCCGACGACGCTTTTTCGCTCATAGGACACCCCGACCTGCCGAACGCGCGCATCGCTTTCAATAACAACCCGACAGCACAGGCCGGCGCGCAGGGTGGGCACGGTTTCCTGAATGCGCACATTGTCGGCGGATTCAACAACGGAACAGGTTCTGCGTTCGAAGACGCGAACGGATTCAACTACGGCCTGGGTATCGCGCCGTGGGCGCGCGTCGGCGTGACCGCGATCTTCGGCAATGGCGCCTCAAGCCCGACGGCCTGGGAAAACACCGCATACGGCCAGGGCGCTCGCATTTCGAGCAACTCCTGGGGCTTCATTAATCTCTTCCGCTATGACGCCACCGCGCAGGAAGTTGACCGCATCGTGCGCGACGCGCAGAGCGGCGTCGCCGGCAATCAGCAGATGACAGTGATCTTCGCGGCCGGCAACGACGGATCCGGCGCCAACACCGTCAGCAGCCCCGGCACCGCCAAGAACATCATCTCGGTCGGCGCGGGCGAGAACGTCCGCATGACCGGGAACGACGGCTGCGGCATCGGCAACACCGGCGCCGACAGCGCCAACGACATCATCGGCTTCTCGAGCCGCGGCCCCGTCAATTCGGCGGGCGGCGACGGTCGCATCAAACCCGACATCGTCGCGCCCGGCACGCACATCGAGGCCGGCATCCCGCAATCGAATTACGACGGCAGCAGCGTCTGCAATCAATTCTTCCCCCCCGGTCAGACGCTTTATGGCTGGTCGTCGGGGACGTCGCATTCGACTCCTGCGGTCGCGGGCGGCGCGGCCCTGCTCTACCAATTTTTCCTCAATTCAGGCCTGAGCACGCCGTCACCGGCGATGGCCAAAGCCTACCTGATGAACTCGGCGGCCTATATGACCGGCGTCGGCGCCGGAGGCAACCTGCCGTCGAACAGTCAGGGGATGGGAAGAATGGACCTGGGACGCGCTTTCGACACGACCCCGCGAATGGTCGCCGATCAAACAACGACGCTCGGCGCGACCGGGCAGACCTTCCAGGTCACAGGCTCCGTCGCGACGACTTCCCAACCGTTCCGCGTGACCCTGGCCTATAGCGACGCTCCGGGGCCGACGACCGGCTCACCCGTCGTCAACAACCTCGACCTCGAAGTGACGGTCGGCGGCCAGACCTACAGAGGCAACGTCTTTTCGGGCCCGAACTCGACGACTGGCGGCGCGTCCGACCCGAGGAACAACGCCGAATCGGTCTTCCTGCCTGCGGGAACGTCTGGCAATTTTACCGTTACCGTGAGGGCGGCAAACATCGCGGGCGACGGCGTGCCCGGCAACGCGGACACCACCGATCAAGACTTCGCGCTGGTCATCTATAACGGCACGGCGGCGGCTCCGACACAACCGACCATCGGCGTCAATCCGGCCAGCCTGAGCTTCACCGCGACCGCCGGCGGAAGCAATCCGGCTAGCCAGGCGATCAACGTCACCAACACCGGCGGCGGAACTCTCAACTTTACCGTGAGCGACAACGCCCCCTGGCTCACCGTCAGTCCGGCCAGCGGGACCGCCCCCGCTACGCTTACCGCTTCGGTTGACATCACTGGTCTAGCCGCAGGCACGTTCAACGGGACGATCACCATCAACGGGGACGGCGCCACCAATACGCCGGTCAGTGTTCCGGTGACTTTGACCGTCAACGGCGCAGGCGGAAACGAGTTGATTGTAAACGGCGGATTTGAAGGCGGCGCGGCGCCGTGGACTTTGACCGGCGGCGCAGTCGTGAGCACAGGCGGCAACCATCGTTCGGGAGTTGGCTATCTGATTCTGGGCGGCGTAAACAACGCCTCTCAGTCGGCCTTCCAGCAGATCACGATTCCCAGCGGAACGTCGCCGAGTCTGAACTTCTGGCTGAACGTCACGTCGACTGAAACGACGACGACCACGCAATTCGACAGGTTCTTCGTCGAAGTCCGCAGCACATCAGGCGCGCTGCTCGCGACTCTGGCGACCTTCAGCAACCTGAACAGGGTGGCGGCGACGAACGCCTACACCTTGCGCGGTCCGTTAAATCTGTCCAGTTTCGCCGGACAGACCGTGCGCATCCAGTTCCGCGCGACGACCGATGTATCGTTGATCACGTCGTTCCGTGTTGACGATGTATCAGTGAGGTAAGAAAGAGTCGTTCTCAAATAAAGGGAGGCGCGGAGAAATCCACGCCTCCCTTTGCTTTGCCCGAATGAAATCCGCACTAGAAGTTGATCCGATGCCGCGGAGCGGCATTTGAGCCTAGCCCGGCTTTTCAAAGCCGGGAGAGCGGTTACGTAGTTAATTGAGTCGCGGAGCGACGGTTGATACCGATGATCGGTATCAACCGTCGCTCCGCGACTGAGAAAGG
>DATEMG010000242.1:0-8581 GCA_035275805.1 Blastocatellia bacterium | reverse complement strand
CGCTCGCGGTACTGATCCAGCGAACCCTCCAGTACACGCAATCGCAAACCGCGCTAGACTCATCGCTTGCTCACGCGGGCGGCGCTGTTACTGAAGTCCTTAACGCAATGACTGGAAAAAGAAATGGAATCGCTCTATTACGTCGCAACGTTTTTATGTCACCGCACATGTCATCACTGCTACGAAGACCGCTTCCGGCCTTATTACGGCGCGGAGCGGGATCGCGTGGTCGGGGAGAGCGTCGCAAATCATGCGCGCATCATCGAGAACTTCCCCGACCGGATGACCTACCTCGACCTCAATGATTGCGATCCCGACACGGGCCGGCCGCGAGAGAAAATCGGGCGGGTCATACTGGCGGGAGGCGAGATCCTGCTCGAGCCCGTGCGCGAGCGCGTGCTCTATTCCGCCCTCGACCTTCTACATCAAAAATACGGCGCCGAAGTCAAGCTCATCGTCCAGACTACGGGCGACCTTGTAACCGAGAAGATCGTGGAGGAACTGCTGGCGCATCACGTATGGCAAATTTCTGTTTCCGGCATCGATCACCATCACGATGGGCTGGAGACCAAAGAGGCGCAGGAAAAACTGGTCGGGAAACTGACGCGGATCTTCGAGTCACGCGGGATGGAGTTCAAACCGCTGGTCGCCGAAAGCGCTGGACAGGCGGAAGTCGAAGGCCGTTATTTCTCGTTCTTCGGCGCAACCGAAGAAGCATGGATAGGCCCCTTGTGGCCGCGCGGGCGCGCCCAACAAAACGAAATCTCGAAGGCGACGCTGCGCGACAATTTCTGTAACCGCTGGTCGGGCGCGCTCAATTTTTTGCAGTACCGGTATCAAGGCTCGGAAGTATCCGTCGAGCCGAACGGTAACGTTTATCCATGCTGCATCAAGACAAAGGCGCCGATCGGCAATCTGCTCGATGAAAAACTGGAAGCGATCCTTGAGCGCCACGTCGGCAACCCTGTTTACGAAGCCCTCTCGATGGGGCGCCCCGAACGGATGGGAATTACGCGCGGATGGACGGTGGAAAAGTTCATTGAGGCCTCGACCGTCAAACTGCCGTCGGGCAAGCTCTATCAAAATCTTTGCGTCGGCTGCGACAAATTCCACGAAGAAGTCTTGATCCCAACATCAAAGGGGAAATAGTTATTGGCTCTTTCCTTACTAGAGCTGTCTCGATTGCGTGTAGGGGAAGACTCGCTGGATCAGTACCGCGAGCGGTAGCGAGCGTGACTCAAAGTTCGGTCACGGTTAGATCTTTTTTGAAAGCTGACTGTATTTCTTCTGCGCGGCCTGCAATGCGTTACTGAGTACTGGATTCCAGCCTTTATGTAGGTCCGGGAGATCTTCCGGCGCAATATACAGCCTGCCTCTGGTCTCGTATTCAATGCTGAATGATTGCTCCTTTAACAGGGTGCAAATATAAAGAAGAATCTGGGCGGTATCGGGATAGCTCGATGGGGCGCGTTGAAAGAGCTGTTTAACCAGAATACTGCCAGCCTCGATGAAATTCGTCGCTTCGACAGCGGCCTCTTCATTCAACTCGCGCCTTAGAGCTTCCAGTGGGTTCTCGCCTTCCTCAATATGGCCGCCAGGTATATCGATGCCCCTCGTCTCGTGCTGAATCACCAAAAGCCGCTCCTGTTTGAAACAAAAGCAATGTACCGACGTTACGGGTATTCCGGGCGCCGCAATATCGCAATATTTAATTGTGCAAACGGCCGACGGCCAGTCCACAGTACATTCATTTTCCACTTCGTGTTACTCCATTGTACTGGCCGCGTAACGATGCGTAGGAACGGGCCGTCCAGGACGAAAGCTTTGCGTCTGGCGGAAATCGACCTGAGCCTCGCGGGCTTCCCCCGCCTTGTGAACCGCCTCCCGCACAATGGTCTCAAGGATGGCCGGGTCGGTTGCGACTCTGGCGTTGACGATCAGGTCGGCTTCACGAACGCGACTATGAGATGGAAGCGACAACTCAGGCTCGCTGTCACGACTCACCAGATTGGCCACGCCGAAAAATCCCTCCCACAGCCCGATGACCTTTAAATGCGCAGTCTCGTATTTTTCCGCGCCGAGCCGCTCGCGAAGGGAACGCACAATCTCGAGAAGCAAATCATCCAGTTCGAATTCTTTGGAAGCGGACATTGTTAAGCTGCTATTGAGCCACCCCAATTCGGCCTCGCCTTCGGCGTAAATGTCGTAATCGAGATCCAGAATCCGGCGGCCGAAGTTCCCTTCCTGCGCCAACAACTCTTCGAGCGCGTCGAATCCCTGCCCCGTTTTCGCTGAGACGCGTAAGATCGGGACGTCTCCGTTCACCTCTTTAACGAGCGCGGCAAGTTCGTCGGTTTCTTCAGGGGTTAGCTCATCGATTCGATTGAGCAGGATCGCGTCGGCCTCTTCAAGTTGTTTGCGAAAGATGTAGGCCGCTTTGGATGAAAAGCCGGCGTCCTCCTCGTTGCGAAGAATGCGCAGGCCGTGACTGGGTTTTAAGATTACAGCGTATGGACCCGTTTGAAATCGGTCGGGATAAAGATGCTTGATCGGCTGCACGACGGTCGCGACCAGGTCGGTGCAACTGCCGACAGGTTCGGCCAAAATCACATCAGGCGTTTCAGATTGCTCAAGACGGCCGATGGTCGAGAGCAGATCGTCGAACTTACAACAGAAGCAGGCGCCGGGGACTTCTTCGACGTCGAAGCCTCGCTGCCGCAGTGTGTGGGTGTCTACAAGATCCGTCGCCTGATCATTGGTTACAATCCCGACTCGAAGCCCTTTCTCAATATAACTGCTCGCCAAACGACCGAGGGTCGTCGTTTTTCCCGCCCCAAGAAAACCCCCGACCATCAAAAAACGCATTTTGCTCATTGAATCGTCCCTTTGATATTAGTGAAACGGTTGAAAAATGCAGTGTGAATTTTTTTGGTATGATGTGATACGCCCAGACGTTTTACAAGGTTTCTATCGCGAGGATCTAAAAATCGCATGTCTACATCAAACGACCCCACATTGCCCGCGATTCTCGGCGGAAAACCCATTCGCCCTGAAGGGCCGCCCGCGTGGCCGCCCGCGTGGGAAGAAGTCGCGCTGGCGGTCAAACAGAGTTTGGATGAGGGCGGTTGGGGACAATACCACGGCCCCAACTCTCGCCTGCTGACGGAGCGACTCTCTTCCTATCACGAAGTCGAATTTGTCGAGCTTTGTTGCAGCGGGACTTTCGCGATCGAACTGGCGCTGAGGGCGCTACAGATCGGGCCCGGCGACGAAGTCATCCTGGCCGGCTATGATTTTATCGGAAATTTCAACGACGTCGTCGCCGTGGGCGCGCGCGCCGTCCTGATTGATCTTGATCCAGACAATTGGAATCTCAATCCGGAATTGATCGGCGAAGCGATCGGTCCGAATACCCGCGCCGTCCTGGTCTCACATCTTCATGGAGGCGTGGTCCCGATGAAACGGGTCGTCGAGATCGCTCGCGAGCGCGGCCTCAGCGTCATCGAAGACGCCTGTCAAATGCCCGGCGCCATGATCGAGGGGCGAAAGGCCGGAACCTGGGGCGACATCGGCGTGATAAGTTTCGGCGGCAGCAAGCTTCTCAGCGCCGGACGGGGAGGCGCGCTGTTGACCTCGTCTTCGGAAATCAGGCAGCGCGCTCAGGTCTATTGCAATCGCGGGAATCATGCCTATCCACTCTCGGAGTTACAGGCGACGGTTCTGCTTCCGCAACTGGAGAGGCTTGATCAAAGGAATCAAGCGCGCTCGGCGAGCGTCTCGAAGTTGGCGGAAAGCTTGAAATCCGTCACCGGCCTCCGCTTTTTAGATAATCGAGGGTCGTCGGTTTTACCCGGTTATTACAAACTCGGATTTCAATACGACTCCGACGAGTTCGACGGACTCTCACGCGATTCGTTCGTGCGAGCCGCCCTGGCCGAAGGAATCGAATTCAAAGCCGGCTTCCGCGCGTTTCACCTGTGCCGCTCTTCACGCCGGTTTCGTAAGGCTGGCGCATTGGCAGTCGCGACGATGGCCGACTCCAACATGCTGGCGCTTCATCACCCTGCGCTCCTGGAGGGCGCCGAGTCGATTGATCAAGTAACGCACGGCGTGCACAGAATCCGAGCCTGGGCGAACTCTATCAAGAAGGCCTGCGAATAGACGTTTAGCGAGCCTCAACGTGTTTGATAAATGGCTAGCTCGTTGAGATCATTGCTTCAGAGCTTGCTCAATCGCCTGTACGACTTTTTCGTTTTCCGGTTCATCTTTGCTTGAAAAACGGGCGACGACCTTTCCGGCGCGATCGATAATAAACTTATTGAAATTCCATGAAATGGAGCCGCCGAATTCAGGGTTCGTCTGTTTGCTTGTCAGGAATTTGTACAGGGGGTGAATCTTGTCTCCCTTGACGGAAATTTTTGCGAACATCGGAAAGGTAACGTTGTACTTCGTCGAGCAAAACGTCTTGATCTCCTGGTCCGTCCCCGGTTCCTGCCAGAAGAAATTATTGGCCGGGAAGCCCATTACGACCAGGCCCTGCTCTTTGTATTTCTTGTAGACGGACTCCAGGCCTCGATACTGCGGCGTATATCCGCACTTGCTCGCGACATTGACCAGCATTAGGACTTTCCCGCTATAGCTGTCCAGCTTTACATCATCGCCATCGATGCTTTTCATAGTGAAGTCAAGCACCGATTTTTCAGCCATAGTCTCTCCTTCTTTCAAAGGATCTCCTCCGTCCCAGGTCAGCGCGATTGTGACGGTGGCAATAATCACAACTACAAGAGCCAGCAGCGCGATGTATTTCTTCATTCGTTTGCTCCGGAAATTAATTTTCTGAATGGTTGTTAGTGGAGAGCCGTAACGAGTCCACATTATATACGAAGTGTTTCATCCCCCAGATTCATTTTGTCAGCGCCGCTTCTTAGTCGCGGAGCGACGGTTGAGATTAAGCCGGCGTTTCAACGCCGGCGTCGAGTGTAGGAGAAATCCCTAGTCGCGGAGCGACGGTTGAAGGAAGCGAAGAAAAGACGGTTGAATCTAGCGACGAACTCACAACAAGGTCAACCGTCGCTCCGCGACTGAATAATCATTCCCACCCCCAACCGGCGTTAAAACGCCGGCTTAATCTCAACCGTCGCTCCGCGACGAAGAATAAATCCGTACGGTGAAACGCATTCGCCGCCTCGCGTTGAAATTTGGGTAATGACGAGCATTAGAGACGCAGGTCTTTTCCGCGGCGACGGATTCTCCATTTATGCAACCAGGCCAAATTGAATACGTCATTGTAAACAGGTTCGTTACGGAGACCTACGACCACGGAGAACAAAACAAAAGTCGCATGAGGATAGGAGAAAAAGGCAATGACATTGGCGGAAGTCTGTGTTCGGCGGCCGGTATTTACGACGATGCTGATAATGTTTCTAGTCGTGCTGGGCGTCTTCTCGTTCCTGGACCTCGGAGTAGACCTCTTTCCAAAGGCTGATCCGCCCATCGTCAGTGTGCGAGTGCGGTTGCCGGGCGCCAGCCCTGACGAAATGACCAGCCAGGTGATCCTGCCCGTCGAAGAGCAGTTGAGCAGCGTAAGCGGTTTGGACGAACTGGAAATCATGGTGATGGACGGCAGCGCGCGCATCACCTGCCGCTTCGTGCTCGACCGCAAAATGGAAGACGCCGCTCAGGATGTTCGCGAGAAGATGGCGCTGGCGATGGGCAAACTGCCGCCGAACGTCGAACCGCCCGTCATCACCAAGGCCGATCCTGAATCAGACCCGATCCTTACGCTGGTCGTCGGCGGCCCTCGCTCGCTGCGCGAGATCACCGAAATCACGGATAAGCAGATCAAACGCGCGCTGCAAACCGTGGACGGCGTCGCGGCGATCGACATCGTAGGCGGACGAGACCGGGAGATTCAAATCCTGCTCGACGCCGAAAAGCTCAACAGCCATCGCATCGCCGTCAATCAGGTCGCCCGCGCGCTGGAAAACGAAAACATCGAAGCGCCCGGCGGCAGGCTCTTTCAGGGCACGGAAGAGCTGGCCGTGCGCACAATGGGTCGCTTCGACGTGGCGCGCGAGTTCAGCGACTTGATAGTTTCGAGCGCCGCGGGCGCGCCGATCAAGGTCTCCGACCTGGGGCGCGTCGAAGACACGTACAAAGAGCCCCGCAGCTTCGCCAGGCTCGACGGCAAGCCTGCGGTCACGATGCAAATCCGGAGGCAGGCGGGGACCAACACGGTGAAAGTCGTGGACGCCGTGCGCGACAAGCTGGAGAAATTGCGCCCGACCGTCCCCGACGATCTGACGATAGACGTCGTCAGCGATCAATCGCTGTTCATTCGCGCATCGATCGCTTCGCTGGAAGAACACTTGCTGTTGGGCAGTTTGCTGGCGAGCCTGGTCATTCTGCTCTTCATACGTAATTGGCGCGCGGTGCTGATCTCGTCGCTGGCGATTCCGGCCTCGATCATAGCGACGTTTACCCTGATGCGGATCGCGGGCTTCACGCTGAACAACATGACGTTGCTGGCTCTGACGCTGTCCGTCGGCATTGTTATTGACGACGCGATCGTCGTGCTGGAAAACATCTTCCGCCATCTCGAAGAGTTTCGCCGCTCTCCGATGCAGGCGGCGATCGAAGGAACGAAGGAAGTGGCGCTGGCCGTGACGGCCACGACGCTGTCACTCGTGGTGATCTTCGTGCCGATCGCTTTTATGACCGGTTACGCGCAACGATATTTGAATTCCTTCGGCTGGACGATGACTTGCGCGATTCTGGTGTCGCTGCTGGTGTCGTTCACGCTGACGCCGATGCTGGGCGCGCGATTTCTCCGCCGCGGCCCCGACGACGTCAAGCTGTCGAAGCAGACGGCGTTCTTCACCTGGATCGAGCGTCGCTATGAGCGCATGCTCAACTGGTCGCTCAATCATCCGTGGGTCATCGTGGGTTTAAGCGTACTGGTTTTCGCCTCCACGTTTCCGCTCAATCGCATGGTCGGGCGCGATTTCATTCCCAACGACGACCAGGGCGAATTCACCATCCATGTTGATCTTCCCGAAGGCCTGTCACTCACCGGCTTGACCAAATTCGTCGACGAGATCGAGCCGAAGCTGCAGAAATTGCCCGAACTCGATCATCTGTTGACGCAATCCAGCGATCGGCTCAATCACGTCCACTTCGTGCCCAACCTCGTGGAACTGGACAAACGCAAAATAAGCACGCAGGAAGCGGCGGCCGCCGCGCGAAAAATCTTCGAGCAGGTCCCGCAGGCGAGGCAAAAGATCGCATTCCCGTCGGCCCTGGGCGGCGGCGAATCGCTGGGCTTTCCGATTCAAGTGCAGCTGCTCGGCCCTGAACTCGACAAACTTGGCGAACTGGCGCGCAAGGCGGGAGATGAAATCCGGGCGCTCCCGGGCATCGTCAGTTCCGAACCGTCATTCTTTTTCGCCAACCCGGAATTGCGCGTCACGATCGACCGCGCTCGCGCCGCGGAATTGGGCGTGCGGGCCGCCGACGTCGCCGGCGCCGTTCGCCTGATGATGAGCGGCGAAGACGAGATCTCCAACTACCGCGAAGCCGGCGAGCAATATCCGGTCAAAATTATGCTCGACGAAAAACAGCGCGGCGACCGCGAGATTCTTTCGCGTTTGATGGTTCCGTCGAGCAAGCTCGAACAGGTTCGCATTGACAACATCGCCGGGGTCAACCGCGGGTTGGGGCCCTCGCGCCTCAGCCGTTTCAATCGTCAGTACAACGTCCCGATCTACGCCGCCAACGCGCCCGACAAACCACTGAGCGAAGCGGTCAAGGACATCACGCAGGTCATGCAGAATCTCAATTTACCGCCGGGCTACAGGTTCTTTTTCGGCGGCAACGTGAAGGCGCTGGACGAGACGACGAATAATCTGATTATGGCGTTTCTGCTCGCCATCGTGTTTATGTACATGGTGCTGGCCGCGCAATTCGAGAGCTTCACGCATCCGTTCATCATCCTGCTGGCGCTGCCGCTCAGCGTTCCGTTCGCGCTGCTGTCGCTTTATCTGACCGGGCGCACGCTGAATCTGTGGAGTACGCTCGGCGTGTTGCTGCTGCTGGGCATAGTCAAGAAGAACGCGATTCTGCAAGTGGATTACACCAATCACCTGCGCGCGCAAGGCGTACCCTTGCGCGAGGCCATCCTGCAAGCCGACCGCGCCCGTTTGCGCCCGATCCTGATGACGACCTTTGCGATCATCGCGGGCTTGATCCCGACGGCGTTTGGACGCGGCGCGGGCAGCGCGCAGCGATCCGCCATCGCCGTCACGATCATCGGCGGGCAATTGTTCTGTCTGTTGCTGACGCTGTTGTTGACGCCGGTCGCTTATGAGTTGCTGGACCGCTGGAGCCCGAAGGCGCTGCGCGTGCGGCAGTGGAGTTGGAAGGCGCTTTTCAAGGGAGCGAGTGAGAAACCGAATGAATAACATAATCACGGTAATGGTAAGGAGGGTTTTTCTTTGGACCTTTTCGGACTGACTTCTGACCGTGTGATGGCGAGGCTTCAACAGAACGATGGCCGCAGTTCAACCCCCTCGTTAGGCCGCTC
>DATEMG010000241.1:0-9967 GCA_035275805.1 Blastocatellia bacterium | reverse complement strand
TCCTATAATGAAAATGCCACAGAGGCACAACGGGGCGGAGAAGGTAAGTGGAAAAATGGGGCTTCTCTCGATTTTTTTGCTTTTTCTCTATATCTCTATGACTCTGGGGCTCTGTGGCATACGACTTACTTTTTTAATTCGACAACTGTCGCCCCCGCGCCGCCTTCATCAGGCGACGCCTGTCGCCATTTGGCGACGTGTGGGTGATCTGTGAGCAGGTCCGCGATCGCTCGTTTGAGCGCGCCCATTCCTATTCCGTGGACGATGCGGACGCTGTCGTAATTGTCGAGGTAGGCCGCATCCAAAAACTTGTCGGCCGCTTCAGTGGCCTCGTTGACAGTCTTACCGATAACGTTTAACTCGCTGCCAATCGCCGGCTGTTCTTGCAACGTGACCGAAACGCCTTTCGGCAATCCTGCGACGGTCTGCGCCTTCCTCTTTGGTTCGGGTTTTCTTCCGGTAAGTCGCAGATTGACGCGCTGTTCGCGGAAACGCAGCGCGCCAATCTGGACGATGATCTCCGTTTCGCCGACCGACTCGACAACGCCTTCCTGATCGAGCGAAAGCACGCGCACACGGTCACCGGGACGCAAATCGACTTCCTCAGGGCTTTCTTCGGCTTCCGGCGGCGCGACTTCGGATGAGTCCGCGCCGGTAATCGCGTCCGTACGCTGGCGCATCTTGCGCGACTCGGAACTTGCCACGGCTTTCAATTCGACCGTGCGCCTTTCAATCTCCTTGCGAACTTTACGCGCGCTGGCCGCGTCTTCGATCGTGGAAGCGAATTTCTCGGCTTTTTTCGCGAACTCATCAACGACTTTTTGGAGTTCCGCGCGGAACTCTTTCTCCCGCTCTTTCTCTTTTTGAATGAAGTGGAGTTCGAGTTTGGCGTACTTGTCGGCCACCGCGGCGCGCTCTTCTTCGAGCGCCGCGACGAGTTGTTGTTGGGCGCCGAACTGGTCTTTCAGCCTCCGCAGATATTCGGTGGCTTCCGCGCTGGCCGTCTTAACGCGTTCCGCCGCGCGTCCGGTGATCGCTTCGGGCAGCCCGAAACGGCGCGCGATTTCGATGCCAGAAGACGACCCGGCCAGGCCGGCGAGCAGGCGGTAAGTCGGCTTCAGTGTACGTTCGTCGAACTCAACGCTTGCATTGATTACGCTGGGCGTGTTGGTCGCGTACATTTTCAAGCCGCTGTAATGAGTTGTGACGATGACGTGGGCGCCGCGTTCGCGGAAATAATCGACCATCGCGACGCCCAGCGCCGAGCCTTCCTCCGGGTCCGTTCCTGTGCCGACCTCGTCGAGCAGGACGAGCGCCGGAGACTCGAGTTCATCGCTGACACGGCGGACGTTCTGGATGTGCGCGGTGAAGGTCGAAAGATTGGCCGCGATTGACTGGTGATCGCCGATGTCGGCGTGAACCTGATGGAAAACAGGCAAATCGGCCTCGGTGGCCGGAACGAGCAATCCGGCCTGCGCCATAAGCGAAAGCAATCCGGCGGTCTTCAAAACGACCGTCTTCCCGCCCGCGTTCGGGCCGCTGACGACCATCACACGGCGATCGGCGTCGAGATCCATCGATATCGGTACGATCAGCGTCCCCTGCGCTTTCAAACTGGCCTCGAGCAGGGGGTGACGCGCGTCCTTGAGCGCGAGCCTGCCGACGTTGTTGATCCTAGGCTCGATCGCGTTCTGCGCGAGCGCCATGCGCGCTTTAGCCGCAATGAAATCGAGCTGCCCTACGCAGGCGGCCATAGCCTCGAGCGCCGCGCGCTCTTCGCGCAACTCTTCGGTGATCGAAAAGAGTACTTTAGTGATCTCGACCTGTTCGAGCTCGCGTAATCGAACCAGTTCGTTGTTCAGGCCGATGGTTTCCAGCGGCTCGACGAAGGCCGTCTGTCCCGAAGATGACATCCCGTGGACGACGCCCGCGACCGCTCCGCGATTGTCGTTGCGAATCGGGATGACGTAGCGTTCGTTGCGGATCGTGATGAATTCGTCCTGCAGCGCATGCGCCTCTTCGGCGCGCTTCAGAATATTTTCGAGCGAACGCTGGATTTGCGAGCGGAGTTTTGAAATCTGGAATCGGACCTCGCGCAGCTCCGGGCTGGCGAAATCCTCGATCTCGCCAGCCGGCGAGATCCGGCCGCGCAGCCGTTGATAGAGCGCGCGGAGATTCGGGATCGTTTCGGTGATTTCGCGGATGAGAGGGAACTTGTCCCGCTCGTTGTGGAAGGTTTCGCGCAACCCCATCGCCACCGAAATCAACCGCAGCAGGTTCAGAATCTCGAACGGCTCCAGGTTGACGTCGGCGACGTTCAGTTTGCCGAGCGCGGGTCGCGGGTCGGGCAGATCGTTCACGTCCAGCGCTGTGGCGCCTTCGCGCAAATATACGGCGCCTTCGCTGGCGAGCCTCAGCTCGCGGACGATCTCGGCCTCACTGACTGAAATGGTCAAAGCCTCAGCCAGCGCCGCGCCGAGCGGAGTGCGCGCCTGTTGCAGAAGCAGCTCTTTGAGCCTGTCAAATTCTAGGGTAACTAAGGACTGGCTATGCATGGTTTGCGAACCAGTGAGGGATTACTTCACGGATAATCAGACTATAAAACGAATAATTTTAGATGCCGATCGCGCGACTGTCAATCATTCTGAACGGGGCTTATGCGACTTATATGTTACATTCATGACGATTCCAGGTGGTTTCCACAGAAGATCAGCCTTGTTGCCCGCAACATTTTTTGTACTTCTTCCCCGATCCGCAGGGGCAGGGGTCGTTGCGACCGACTTTCTCCGTTCGCTGCAAGCCTCCCCCCTCCGCCATCGTATAGCCTGCGGGGACGACCGGCCTGGCGTCTTCCCGATATGGGTCGTCCTCTTGCCGTTCTGCGCGTTCTTTTTGTCGCCTCCTGATCTCTCCAGGGCTATAGAAGTCGAACAAGTTTGATCTAAGATCATTGAAGAGACCCGGTTGCCGCTCCCTGACCATTCGGGTGAATTCCTTGAAGCTGCCATTCAGCTCCTGGTTGATCATTCTGCGTTCGTAGGCGGCGCGCACGGCCTTCAGGCCGCGCTCTTTCCCGGGTTCCTTGTCAAGCGCGACCGGGTGGCCGCAACTGAAGGAGAGAAAGATTCCATCGTCTTCCTGAGGATCGGCGAACAGCCCCATAACGAAATCGGCCACGCGCGGGCGGACGGCCTCGTTGTTGAGCGCAATGCGCGTCAACGCGGCGGAGACAGTGTGTCGGCAGTGGGCGAAATCGGGGTTATCGTTGTAAGCCCCGCGATATTCGCCGATAAACTTCATGTACGGCTCGACCGCCGTCTCGCCGTAATTGCCCAGGGCCGCAGGCAAGGCTTCGACCGCCGCCTCGTGATTGGAGAAATAGGCGTGCGGAACCATCTCGATCAGCAAGGGCAGCGCCTGCTCGTCACGCATCGCGCCGAGAATGTTGATGGTGTGGGCTACGATCCAATAGTCGCCTCCCTGACCCTCGTACCAGTAGTCTTCGTTCGCCAGAATCTCGCGCAACGGACGGGCGGCATCCTCGCCGCGGGCGATCAGCTCCCGCGCATGTTCCAACGTCACCCGGTCTTCCTCCTTGAAGAGCAGCGCGATCAATTCCGCCGTCGTCATCTCCGCATAGTTGAACATTGGGTCCTCCAAGATAGGACTGATGGGACTAATAGGACTTATAGGACATCAAATCGGTCCTATAAGTCCTATAGGCGCATAAGTCCTATTCGCGCTGATGATACCGGAGCGCCGTCTACGCCTTCAACCGATTCGTGGTATATTGGGCGCTCACGGGGGATTTTCAATAGGAGAATTATGGACAAGGAAGTACGTGAACTCGAAAAAGGGCTCGAACAGATTTGGGACATCGCCACGAGCAAGTTCGGTCTTGACCCGTTCCCGACGCGGTTCGAGATCGTGCCCTCGACCGTGATGTACGAAATCGGATCCTACGCCCTGCCCGGCCGGTACTCGCACTGGACGTTCGGCAAGGCCTATCACAAGATGAAGACGATGTACGATTTCGGCCTGTCGAAGATTTACGAGGTCGTGATCAATGCCAATCCGTCGTACGCCTTTCTGCTCGAGAACAACTCGCTGTTGCAGAACAAGCTGGTCATTGCGCATGTGCTGGGCCACGTGGACTTCTTCAAGCACAACGCCTACTTCTCGCAGACCAACCGCCGGATGATCGACGACGCCGCGCTCCATGCGCGCCGGATCAACGAATACGAGTTCAAATACGGGCGCAAGGTCGTCGAGGACTTCCTCGACGCGGTGCTCTCGATCGAAGAGCACATCGACCCGTACTTCTTCATCAAGAAAGACGCCCCCGAGGGGAAAAACGAGGAGAAGCGGGCGCCGGCCCCGAGGCCGTTCGAGGATCTAACTTCAGCGCAGGAGCGTGAGGCGATGGCCAAGGCCGACGCGGCGAAGGAGCAGGACAAACAGAAGCAGCCTGAAAAAGACATTGTCTGGTTCATCATGCAGAATTCGCCGATCTTGCAACCCTGGCAACGCGACGTGATGAGCATGATCCACGACGAGATGCTTTATTTCGTGCCTCAGATGCAGACCAAGACCATAAACGAGGGCTGGGCGTCGCTCATCCATTCACGCATCATGCGCGAGATGGACCTGCCGGATCACGAGCACGTCGAGTTCGCCGAACTGCACGCGGGCGTCGTTTCACCGCACCGCGGCCAACTCAATCCTTATTACGTCGGCTACAAGATCCTCGAAGACATAGAAAGGCGTTGGAACAATCCGACTGCCGAGGAGCGCGAGAAGTTCGGCCGCCAGCCCGGCCAGGGTTGGGCGAAGCTGCTCGAAGTGCGCGAGACCGAGAATGACATGTCACTGCTTCGCAACTACCTGACCGAAGATTTATGCGAAGAGCTTGATCTTTTCGTTTACGAGTTGGTCGATGAGGAGGAGTGGACCATCACCGATAAACGCTGGGAGCGCGTTCGCGATCAGCTCGTGGCCAACATGACCAACTTCGGATACCCTTACATCGAGGTCGCCGACGGTGATTACGACGGCAACCGGGAGATTCTCCTGCGCCACCGCTACGAGGGCGCGGAACTCGATCTGAAATACGCGCGCAAGGTGCTCGAGTACGTCCACAAGCTCTGGGGTCGCCCCGTCCACCTCGACACAGTCATCGAGGAAGAGGCGACGACGCTCCATTACGACGGCGAGGAGCACAGCGAGAGCTAGGCCATTGTTCATTTGTCATTTGTCATTTGTCATTGTTCATTTGTCATTTGCGTCGCATTCAACAGGACCAACGGCAAATGACAAATGAACTGTGACAAATTTGCTTCATTAGCCAACAATATCAGTCAATCACTCAACCTGGAGGAACAGCCATGATCACTTTAGGAACCTACGACTCGAACGTTCAAACCTCGTCTCTTGATGAATACATCGAACACGCCAAGAAGTTGACCGGCGTGGAAAAGTGGGAGAACAAACTGCGCGGAGAGAAAGACGGCGAATGGGCGGATTTTCGGCCGTTGAGCGGGAGCGCGATGACGGTGGTAGACGCGCAGCAGTTCCTCAAAGAGGCCGGAATTTTTCCCTTCGGCAAACTCGACGGCATCTGCGGCTATCGCACACTTTCGGCCATTCGCCTCTTTCAGGAATACGTGCGGACCGTCGAAGGCGAGGCGGGAATCGGGGCGCCCGACGGACGCATGGGGCCGAAAACGATCGCGCACGCCGGTCGCTGGCGCGCGAAAAATCAAAAGGTCGAATGGGACAGCGTGAGCGCCGCCAATCCGAGCCGGGAGTATGCGCAATGGATGTCGCTGCTCCACAAAGTCAAGGAAAAATACGTCGCCTCTCCGAACGCAATGCTGAGGAAGCTGAATGAAGACACTCAACCCTCCGACACCATCAAAGTTGCGAATTGGGACTTCGATCCGAGCAAGATTCATCTGATCGGCGTTCGTCGAAATGAAGCCAGACCCCAGGCCGGAGAGCAGAAATTCGATGATGCGTTCATCCTCCTCGTCCGAGGACTGGCCTTCAAATTTTTTGGTTCGACCGATCCGGGCGCCACCGAAAATCCGGAGGGCTTCCCTTTTCTGACGCAAGGGCAGCACCTGTACCGGTTCGGCTGGCACAAGATAGGGGATTTGAATCGCGTCTTTCACGCGTTGAAGCCTTTGAGCCGCGGCGTTCTGGTGGTCCGCTCGAAAGACCTGGTTTTGACTGACGCGGACCTGGCCAAGAAGTTGGAGCCTAACACTACGATCAATATTCACTGGGGCGGCGAAGGGTTGTTTGGCGTCGGCAAGTGGTCCCTGGGCTGCCAGGTGATCGTAGGCAAAGGCTATATCGATCACAACGATAAGGTCGTCAACTGCTCCGAGTACGCCGCGACCAAATACGACCAACTCGGCGTGAAGAGTAACGCAGGCGTCTATCAGACCAAAGGCGCGTACAACGTCATGACCGACCTGGTCGCGGCGCTTTCCGGCGCCGATCAAGACGATAATGTCGTGAGATACACGCTGATCTACGAGAGCGACCTGGCGCTCAGTCCCGAGATCGGCGCCGGAAAGGCCGAAGAGATTGTGACGCGGCTTCAGGCGCTCCCCGCTTGAGTCAGCCTCGTCCACAAAGTCACACAAAGGAACTCGAAGAAGAGCAGAAACGTCTGACTTCCTCTTCGCGATCTTCGTGTGACTTTGTGGACGAATTTTTTCTCCTGGTCCTCAATCCATAACCCTCGCCACAATACATTTCAAATAATAAGTCTCGGGCACGGTGAGCAGGATCGGGTGGTCGCGCGATTGGGCGCGCTTCTCGACGATCTGGACGGCGCGTCCGGCGTCACGCGCGGCCTCGGCCAGCATGTCCAGAAATAACGCTTCGCCGACGTGGTAGGAACACGAGCAGGTGATCAGGACGCCGCCGGGATTCAACAACCGCAGCGCGCGCAGGTTGATCTCCTTGTAACCCCGCAGCGCCGCCTCGACCGCTCCTCGGTTTTTGGCGAAGGCCGGGGGGTCGAGTACGATCGTGTCGAAGCGTTCGCCGGCGTCGTCGTAATCGCGCAGCAGGTCGAAGGCGTTGTTCGCGACGAATTCGATGTTTGTGACGTTGTTGAGTTCGGCGTTGCGGCGGGCGCCTTCAATGGCCGGCGCGGAGACGTCGACGGCTGTGACGCGTTCGCAGCCTTTCGCCATATGGAGCGCGAACGAGCCATGAAAGCTGAAGCAATCAAGCCCGCGCCCGCGCGCGTAGCGAATGGCCGCCGCGCGATTCTCGCGCTGATCCAGGAACGCGCCGGTCTTCTGCCCTTCAAACAGGTCGATCCGGAATTTGATCCCGTTCTCGGTAATAAAAAGATCGCCGGCCACTGTAGGATAAACTGGCAGTTTGTCTTTGTTCTCTCCATCAGCGGCTTGAGAGGTCATGGGCAAATCGCCGGTTTGCCCTGCGGCGGAATAAAGCAAACTATTGGTCATCGGCAGACCTTCGAGCTGGCGGACCTTGGCGTCGTTACGCTCGACGATCAAGCGCGGATGGAACTCTTCGACCAGCAGTTCAGTCCACATCGCCTTCAACGAATCCATTCCGCGCGTCAGCGTTTGCAGCGCAAAACAATCGCCGTAGCGGTCGATGATCAGACCGGGCAGGAGGTCGCCTTCGGCGTGAACCAGTCGGTAGGCGTCGGCGTCGCTGACCACCCGCTCGCGCCATCGGGCGCCGGCGCGCAAACGCGCAAGCCAGTAGTCGCGCGTGATCTCGACGTCGTCTTTTGAAACAATCCGCAGCGTGATTTCGGACTCTTTGCCGTAATGCGCCCGCGCGATGAATCGCCCGCGATGATCAACTACGCGGACGACTGATCCGCTTTCGGCTTGCGGTTTTTGCGTCACGTCGCTGCGGTAAATCCACAGATGGCCCGATCGCGCGCGCGCCGCGCCTTTCGCCGAAATCACGGCGTCGGACGGAATTGGTGAAATCGTTTTCTGAGCCATTCAGGCGCCACATTACAGGTGATGAATCGGCGGGGTCAACGGGTTAAGATGATTGACATGGAAATTGAAACCCTTAATTCATACTATGGGAGCGCGGCGTATCTGGGGCTTGGATCAAATCTGGGCGACCGCGCCGCCAATCTGTTGCGCGCGCTGAAAGCGCTCCGCGACGCCGGTCTGAATCTGACAGCCATCTCGTCAATATACGAGACCGGGCCGGTTGATTATCTCGACCAGCCCGATTTTTTGAACATGGCGCTCGCCGTCAGCGCGCCGTGGATCGAACCTTTTTCGCTGCTCAAACTCTGTCTCGATGTGGAGGGGCGTCTGGGCCGAAAGCGCCTGATCCCGAAAGGCGCGCGCATTATAGACATCGATCTGTTGCTCTTCGGCGGCGCGGTGATCGACGGCGTTCATGACGGCGTCGCGCTGACGCTGCCTCACCAGCGATTGCATCTGCGCAGATTCGCGCTCGCGCCGCTGGCCGAGATCGCGCCGGAACTCCGCCACCCGACCTCCGGCGAGACGATTCGGCGACTCTTGGACGATTTGAAGGATTCGTCCTCCGTGTCGATTTACGCTGGATGACCGAGAGCAATGGGCGTTGCAAAGCCCGCGCGGGGGCATATAATTACTGCCGCCGTTATGACACGGAGAAAAGAGCTTTTCGATGAGTCGTTTTGCGGGACCGCAATTCAACCCAGATCATCCACTAATCAAATTGGAGTGTCAGCCCTGTTGTCTCCTCTGTCGAAGAGGATGTTTAATGGGCGGGCTGAATGTGTTCGGACAGACGGATTTGCCAAACGGTTTAATAAATACAATTCGATTAAACAGCGAAGCGCCGGCCTGGAAGGTTGGCGCTTCACTTGTTTTCAGGGCCTCTCGAGAGGGCGTTTATGGAGATCATTACTAAGGCCGCGCGCATGCGGGTAGTTTCGGGCAAGTTGTGGGATGAAAGCTGCTCGATCGGTTTCGTCCCCACAATGGGCTCGCTGCACGAGGGCCATCTTAGCATGGTGCGCGAGGCCAGCCGGATGGCAGACGCCGTCGTCGTTTCTATCTTTATTGACCCGGCGCAGTTCCGCTCGGAAATGGAGTTCGAGCAGTTCCCGCGCGATCTGGCCCGCGACGCCGACCAGTTGGCGCCGATCGGCGTCGATTACGTATTCGCGCCGAGCTACGACGAGATGTATCCGCCAGGGTTCGCCACTTACGTCGAGGTCGAGGGCCTGAGCGACAAACTCGAAGGATTGGCCCGTCCAGGCTATTTCCGCAGCGTGACGACGGCGCTCAGCGTGTTATTCAACCTCGTCCATCCGAAGTTCGCCTTCTTCGGCCAGCGCGACGCCCAGCAGGTGGTGATAGTTAAAAAACTCGTCCGCGATCTGCACGTCCCCGTCGAGGTCGTGGTCACGCCGACAGCGCGCGAAGAGGACGGTCTGGCCTGTTCGTCGCGGAATCGCCGCCTTTCGCGGGAAGAGCGACTCACCGCGCCTGTGCTCTATCGCGCCCTGCGCCTGGCCGAAGAGATGTTCAATGACGGCGAAAGAAACCCCTCACGCATCATTAAAGCCGTGCGCAAGGAGGTTGAAAGAGAGCCGCTGGCGCACATTGACTACATCGGTATCACGGACACGGAACACCTCGATCCGCTCGACGACTTGACCGAGCAGAACGCGCTCGTCTCGGTCGCGGCCTATTTCGGCAAGACCCGCTTGACTGATAACACGATCTTGTGCGACAGCAAGTATAAGTCGAAAGCTGGCCGGTTGAAGCTCGGGTGAATTGAGGTAATCGGAAATTCAATGAAACTGCTGAGTGCTCTGTAAACAAAGTTATTTGGCGTTTGTTTAAATCAGAGCAAGTGATATTGACACATCCAACGAAATTACAACCATCAAGGGACAGCGTTTAGAGTCCCGGCTTTAGCCGGCAGAGCTGAGGCTCCAAGCCCT
>DATEMG010000240.1:0-30460 GCA_035275805.1 Blastocatellia bacterium | reverse complement strand
TTTCATCAATCCGTCGGCCAGCGAGGCGAAAAAAGTGAAGGCGCCGAAGGGCGAAAGCGATTCCACGTAAAGGCCGCGCTCATTAAACGTGGTCGCGCTCGTCGCGAGCGGCAGCCGGTCGAGCGCGGACGGCCTCGACGGCGCCCTTCCCACCCAACGCGCGATCGTGGAGAGCATTTCGCCGCTCTCTTCCTTCGCCGAAGTGAAGCTTTTTACCGCCGCCGACCCCCGCGTCTTGTCCGCGACGGCCAGTTGCGGCGAATCTTTGAAACTCCGCCCGCTCTGACGCGAGTCGATTAACTGCGTCAGGCGCTCGCGCGCGCCGAGCGCGAGGAAGTCTTCGATGATGACCGCCGCTCCGTGCCGCGCGTCGCTCGAAGTGAAAATCTCGCGCCCCTTGTACTGTTCGCGCAAAAGCTTCGCGCCGCGCGCCGTGAAGACGCGTTCGATCAGCGTCTCGACAAAAGCCTCGTTGCGCTGCGAGATCAACCAGACGCGATCCTTCGCTTCGCCGGTCATGTTGAAATTGGCGATCTCATCGCCGATCGCGCCGTCCGTCTTGTCGCTCTCTTTTATACCCAGAAAAAAGTCGAGCGCGCCGATGATGAACGTATGCAGCATGAAGCTATGCCCCACACCAACCCGCGCCGAGATCGCGGCCTCTATTCCGTCGAGCGCCTTGATCGGGTTTTCGACGCCGATCAAGGTCACGTCCTTGGCCTCCGCCGGGATCACATCAATAATCTCGGGGACGCGTTGCGCGTCCGAGTTCGGTCGCTTCGTCGCGGCCGGTTTTACGGCGGCCCTGAGCGCGTCCGCCAAATCGGGTTTGCAAAGCAGCATATAGCGGTCGACGACGGCGCCGTTTTCAAAACTCGCGCTGTAAGCTATGCCGTCGGTCGCGCGCGACGAGAAATTGGTGAAGACGTCGCCCATCATCCCGGCCATCGCCGCCTTGCTCAGAATGTCGCCCGAAATCAGAAAGGTCCAGAACCGCAGCAGCCGCGTCACGCCTTCGCCCGTGACGAAACCGAACATCGCGGCCTGCCCGGGCGTCGGTTCGACCAGCTGGCGCGCGTTCCGCATGTGAAAGTTGTTGACCATCGAAGGCGCGCGCCCAAGCCGCGCGTCTATGCAGTCGCGCAGCGGTTCGGGGTGATTGGCCAGAATCAGTTCCCCTTCGATCTGGGCCGTCAACAACTGCTTGTCCGGATCGCTCGCGCGCCAGGTCTGGAACGGAACCCCGGCGTACTCGCCGCTCTCTTTGGAGAAGCGCCCGAAAGCGCGCTCCGCGAATTGCGGCAGCCTCTTCTCGGCGACTTCGCGCAAGGAATCGGCGTCGCTGTGCGTCTCGGCGATCAACGCTATTCGAGGTTTCACCTGCTCCCCTCGGACTTCAAGCCCGGTAATCACCAGGGCGAATTGTGATCGGGCGAGCATCGCCGCTTCTCCCCTGCCGGTCATCCACGCGATCAAATCTCCAAAAGGCCACATGCCGACCTTGCCGAGATAATCCAGCTCCGTGGGAACGCCGTAAGCGGGCGCGAGTTCGCGCCAGGCCTCCGTCGAGGTCAGGTTGTCGATCAATTGTGGCCAGTTGTTGATTTCAAGGTAGCCGAGCGCGGTTTCGGGCGCGTAGGACGCCATGACCACCGGTTTCGGGCGCCGCGCGTAAAGCCATCCGCCCACCGCGAGTGGCAGGAGGATGAGCAACGCGAGAATCAATCGTTTGCGCGAGAATCGAAATCGCCCTCTACGTGATTCCTGCCCGCCTTTTGCGCCGTCTTGGTAAAAGAAATCGTCGTCCACTTTCAATTTCCTATGAAACATGTCGAATTTCTTATCTCAGTCGCTTCTCAAAAAAATCCAGAATGCGCCTCTCGTATTCTTCTCTCGCCATTTGATGCACATCAGCGTGCGCCGCTGCTTCGACTACCCAAAGTTCTTTAGGCTCGCTCGCGGCGGCGAAAATCTCCCTGGATTCGTCCAATTTGGTATGCTGGTCTTTCGCGCCGGCGATAAAAAGTTTAGGAGCTTTGATCGCGCCTACGCGATCAATCGGCCGCAACGCTTCTTTCTCAATTCCCGCGCGCAATGGCAATTGCATAATTAACAGGCGCCCCAGGCCGCGCGCCCAAGCGCCCAAATATCTTTCCATCCTGTTCGCCACCGCCCGCTCGATGTCCGGGTAGACCGCTTCCAAAACTATCGCCTCGGCTTCGAGCGCAGGAGACGCCAATATGGCGGCTGCGCCTCCCATCGAAAGCCCTATCACGCCCAGCTTCTCGCCATAATTATTCTTCTTCATGAACTCCACGGCGTCCTGCGCGTCACGGCTTTCCAGGTAACCGATTGTAATCTGTTTTCCGGGACTTTCGCCGTGCGCCTGAAAATCGAAGAGCAGAACGCCATAACCCGCTTCGCTCAGAAACGAAGCGCGCGCCAACATCTGCCGCCTGTCGCCGCGAAAACCGTGCATTAACACGACCGCTCCCGCGCCCTTGCGTCCTGGAATCAGCCATCCGCGCAGTTCCGAGCCGGAGCCGCTCGCAAATTGTACATCGCGCCCCTGTAAATGAGCGGGGAGCGCGCCTATTGAATGCTTGGCTGGGCGACTTAAAAAACTTCCCGCGCCCCAGACCGCGCAACATAAGAATACAGGAATCACGGCGGCGCAAAACAGAGCCCCTTTTCTCTTGGCGTTAATAAACAATTTCATTTTCTAGGCTCAATAGGCGCAAAGGCGGCTGAGGGATGTCTCAGCCGCCTTTGCGGTTTTATGTTTTGTTTCATGGCTCACAGGCCTACGCCCTCATTCTGATAGGACATATAGGTCCTATAGAACCTATATGTCCTATTCAACGGAGACGATCACTTTTTCGATGACCGCGTCAGCTTGCGTGCGCGCTCGGCCAATTGAGCCGACTGCGGAATCTCGGCGATCGCGCGCTGCAATTGCGCATCCGTATCCGTCATCATCCGCCTCTGTGTGTCGACGCCGTAAGCCGCGATCAGCGCCTCCTCTCGGATTTTCTGCCTCGCCCACTCGATATTCTCGTCGACAGCCTTCATCGTCAGATCGGCTTCAGGATTCTTCGCGAGAAAATCAATCATGAAATCGCGGTAGGCTTTCATGATCTGATCGTTGACGACGAATTCATCGGGCCGCGGCTGGTGGTCGAACTCGAGCGCGTCGCGCTTGAAACCGGGGGCGACGGCGACGCGCCCGGCCATCAATTCGCGCACGAACATGAATAGCCCGTTGGTCCAGATCGTCCCCTGCGCCTCACTGAACGTCCCGGCCTCGACCTTGATGTCAGGTTCGATGCCGCCTCCACCGTAAACCGCGCGCCCCGTGTCGGTGCGGCGCATGTCGTTGTGAGGCGCAGGCGGCGTATTGGAGCCGTTCGCGGTGCGGCGGAAGTGGTATTCGTAACTCGACCCGTTCGAGTAATCGCGCTGGATGAGACGTCCGCTCGGCGTGTAATACCGCGCTGTGGTCAGCGTCAACCCTGCGCCCCCGGATAGCGGATAGATCGTCTGCACCAGTCCCTTGCCGAAGCTGGGTTCGCCGACGATCATGCCGCGGTCGTGATCCTGAATCGCCCCGGCCACGATCTCGGAGGCCGAAGCCGAGCCGTCGTCAATTAAAATTACCAGCGGAAAATTTTCGGGCAATCCCGATTCGGCGGACCAGTCCCTGTCGCCTCCGCGCCCTCGCCCTCGAACCGAGAGGATGACCTGGCCGCGCTGCAAAAACTTGTCTGCGACTCGAATCGCCTGTTCGAGAAAACCGCCCGGATTCCCGCGCAGGTCGAGCAGCAGCGAATTCATCCCTTGCGCTTTCAGGGCGGAGATCGCCGAGATCAGTTCGTCGCTTGTCGTCGAATGGAAACCGCGCGAGAGGGCGATGTAGCCCACGCCAGGCTTGACAATGTAATAGCCCGAGATCGAAGGCAGGTCTACGGCGGCCCGGTCCAGCGTCACTGTGACCGGTTCGGCGACCCCGGCGCGACGGACGGTCACTTTGACTTCCACGCCGAGTTCGCCTCGCAGATTGTCGCGGACCTGATCGGCGTTCCAGGTCTCCGTGCTCTTTCCGTCAATGGCGATGATCTGATCGCCGTATCGCAACCCGGCCTGCGCGGCGGGCGTGTCCTTGAATGTCTCGATGATGTAAACGCCGCGATGCCGCCCCAGGATAGAGGCGCCGATGCCGTAATACTGGCTGCGCTGCTCCATCCTCATCTCTTCGAACGCCTTGCGGTCGTAAAAATTCGAGTGCGGGTCGAGCGTCCGGAGCATGCCCTGGATCGCCGTCGTGGTCAGCGTTTCGTATTCGACCTCTTCGACGTAATTTTCACGAATCAGGTCGATCGCCGCGACGTAGTCGCGGCCCAAATGATCCAATGCCGACTTGTCATCTGCGACCGCTTGCGGGCGAATGTATGCGAGGCTGATCATCGCCGCGACCGCAATGGCAAATATCGGGAACCGCCGCCACTTACTTCTCATTCGTAGTCGCCTCCTAAGCGCATAAGAAGGTGATAAACCAGGGGAGCGGGGAATGGGGCTTGGGGAGTAGGGAATCGAAATTGAAGACGATCTATCTTCGATCCTCAATCATCGGTTCCCCACTCCCCATTCCCCACTCCCCATTCCCCATTCCAGGGCGCTAATACTAGCCAAACTCAATTGACATTGAAAGCGGCGCCCCTCCAACCGGGTAAGGAGGAAAGAAATTTTCCATTTCCCATATTACATTTGTCATTAGTCATCGCCGGGGCAGGCCTTTTCCAACTGCGAATGACAAATGTAATATGGGAAATGGAAAACGATATGGTCATTGCGAGTCCCTCAAACGAACGTCTGAAACACGCCCGCCGCGTCCGCGACGGGCGCGAACCGGATTTGATCTTCGTCGAGGGCGCCCGTTTGATCGAGGAATGTTTGCAATCTGGCTTGAAGCTGACGGCCTGTTTCCACGAGCCAGACCCGACTCCACGCGCACAAAAACTCATCGACGAGATGGCGAGCCGGGGTTGTCCTCTCTTCCCGGCGCTTCGCGCCGCGCTCGATACGGTGGCCGACACCGTCAGCTCACAGGGGCTGATCGTGATCGCGGAAAAGCCTGAATTCAATTTCGACAGCGCTCTGCGGGCGCGAGACGGCGTCGCGCCGCTTCTCGTCTGTCTGGATTCGGCGCAAGATCCCGGCAATTTCGGGACGATAGTCAGGACTGCCGAAGCGGCCGGGGCGAGCGGGGTCGTCGCGACTAAAGGCTCCGTCGACGCGTTTGCGCCGAAGACGCTGCGCAGTTCGATGGGGTCGGCCTTCCGGTTGCCACTCGTGACCGGAGTCGAGGACGGAGATTTGGCGCTCGTGAGCAAAGCTTCGAATTTGAGAATGGTGGCGACGACTGCAGGCGGCGAAACCATTTATACTGACTATGATTGGCGCAGCCCAACGATGGTCGTCTTTGGCAACGAGGCGCGCGGCCTCGGGCGGGAGTTGTTGGAACGTTGCGACGAGCGTTTGCGTATTCCGTTGCGCGCCCCGGTCGAATCTTTGAACATAGCAGCCGCGGCCGCTGTCATCTTATTCGAAGCGGCACGGCAGCGGCGAGGAATGGGGAGCGGATAGTGGTTAGGGGTTAGGGGTTAGGGGTTAGTTAAGGGATCAAAACTGCCCACTGCCCACTATCCACTCCCTGCTCCCAAGGATTTCAAATATGGCGGAAAACAGTACGAAGGACGCTGATTTCTCAAGCCGCCTGGAGTCTTTCGCGCGGCGGTTATTCGAGCGCATCGGCGCCGCGATCGATTTCGCGTTGCGCAGAGGCGGCGGGTTCGAAGGCGGAGCGCGCGCCGATCTGGCCTCGCTCGGGCCGCTCATCGAGCGTGCGGTCGAAGACGACCTGAAGCGCGAAGACTCGCGTCTCCTCGCGCCGAACCTGATCGAGCTTCGCTACGATTACGAAACCTACACGCGAATGGGAGCTTCGCGTCGCGAATTCCTGCAGCGCGAGCTGGACGCGAACATATACGAATACATTTACAACCGCCGCTATGCGACTCTCGGCGAGGTTCAGGTCAGGATCGCCTACGACGCCTTCACGCGCGGCCTCGAGATCAGAACCGGCTTCGGCGAACCCAGGCCCCCCGTCGTCCCCCAGAACGCGCCTGCGGAGACTCAGGCGCCGGGGCAGGCGAAGGGCGGGACTGTCGAGGTGGTTCTTCAAATCGAGGACGGTTCGCGCATTCTGCGGGCGCGCGTCGCAAGCGGCGCCGGGCCTGCAGGGATAGGGCGCAACAGCGCAAACGCCCTGATCATCGACGATTCGACGGTCTCGAATTTCCATGCGGCTCTGGCGATCTCCGCGAACGGCGATCTTCTCCTGGCGGACCGCGGCAGCAGCAATGGGACTTACGTCAACGGCGTGACGCTCGAAACCGGCGGCAGGATCATCATCCGAGACGGCGACCGGCTGAAATTCGGCGACGTCGAAACAACCTTGAGTATTGCGGAATGAAGGCGGGGAGTGGGGAGTAGGGAGTAGGGATAGGAAATAGAACTTTATCCCCACTCCCCACTCCCCATTGCCCACTCCCTTCTTCCCGCATTCCGCATTTTTATGAGCTTTCCATTCATTGCGACAATCATTCTTCTGATCGGCATGGCGGGATTGACCCTCGCGTTGTTCGCCTCGACGTGGCGTTATCGTTCGCGCGCGGCCAAACTCGATCAGGCCGAGGCTAAAGTTCCCGAAGACTTCGGGCCGCGGCTGACCAGCCAGCGCCTACGCTATGTTCGCTGGATGTTTGCGCTGATGGTGGTGGCGGCGCTCGGCTTTCACGCCTACTGGGGTTTGTTCGCGGCGGGGCCGCTCGACGAGAGCCCGGTCTTCGCGGCCTTGAAAAACAAGCGCGACCAGCGCAACCGCCGCGAGGCCGAGAGCGCGCTGCGCGGATGGATTTACGACCGCCATCACGACCCTCGACGGGCGCTGGCGAAATATCGCTACCTCAACAGCCGGATCATGCGTGATTACCCATTGGGGCCCGGCGCGGCCCACATAGTAGGTTACGGCACGCTCACGCGCGGCGAAGCGTTGCTTGAACGGGCCGCGGCCGCCGCTCGCCCGTCGCAACCTGAAAAGAGCTGGTGGCAAAAAATCACCGACTTCAGCGGCGAAACCGCCCGCCCGCCGGTCGGCCAGGACATAGTCCTGACGATCGATTACGAGTTGCAGAAGGCGGCGTCGGAACAGTTGTTAGGCAAACGCGGGGCGGTCGTCATGCTCAATCCGCAGACCGGCGAGATTCTAGCGATGGCCAGCGCGCCGAGCTTCGACCCGGGCGACGTCGACAACGACGTGAAGTGGCAGGAGATCTGGAACGACGCCGGGCGCAAACCACTGCTCAATCGTGCGCTCGATGAATACTACCTGCCCGGCTCGACTCTCAAAACTTTGACCGCCGCGGCTGGGATCGAAGCGAGGCTGGACGACAAAACCTTTACCTGCCGCGGCGATGGCTGGACGCCGCCCAACTCGAACCGCCCGATCCGCGACGACGAAGGCGAATCGCACGGCTCGCTCGGTCTGCTCGACGCTTACACCTACTCCTGCAATCAGTACTTCGCGCAACTCGGCGTCGAGGTCGAGCGCCAGCGGATGGGCGAAACGGCCTCCCAATTCGGCCTCCGCGTCTACGACACCGGCGCCGAGTCGATCGGCGTGGGCGCGTTTCACAATCTCTGGAATACAGGCAACAAAGTCCTCTCCGATGTGCTCGCGCCTCTTATCTCAACGTTCGTCGCGGGGCGCAAGATCACGAAATACGACCTCGCGCTCGAATCGATCGGGCAGGGCTACGTGCAACTGACCCCGATGCAGATGGCGATGATCGCGGCTGCCGCCGCCAATTCGCGCGGGGAGACAATGCGCCCCACGATCGAAATGGGACGCCAGCCCGTCGCGCTCAGCCAGGCGATGTCCCCTGACACCGCCGCGAAGATGCGCGCGCTGATGGCCTCGGTGGTCCAGCGCGGGACCGCCGCCGGAGTATTTGGGGGGCTGGTTCGCAAAGCCGGCCTGACGGCGGGAGGAAAAACCGGGACCGCCCAGCGCGACGTCCCGATGATCGATCCGAAGACCGGCAAGCCCGTCACTTACGTCGATTCGCGCGGGCGGACCAGGATCAAGATGGAGGAGAGAGGCCGGATCGATTCCTGGTTCATCGGCTTCGCGCCGGTCGAGAATCCGAAGATCGCCTGGGCCGTTGTCGTCGAAGGCGGGGGATACGGCGCGCGCACCTCGGCGCCGATCGCGGGCAATCTGCTGGTGAAAGCCAAAAGTCTCGGATTATTGAGCGAAGAGACGGCTCAGCCGAAGCCCTCGCCCAATCGCATGGGCGAGGAAATAAGATCGAGAATAGAGGATCGAAGATAGAAGATGGGAGATCGGGGACCGACTTGCGCCCGGCGCCGCGATCTACGCCCCTCGATCTTCTATCCTCGATCCTCAATCCTCATCATCTGGCCACGTTTTTCAATTGATTGATGCGGTCGCGGATCGATTGCGTGAAGCATGCGACCTCATCGGCAGTCGCGCCGCTCGCCTGCAATCCCTCGCGCAGTTGCTCGTCGGTGATGCGACTGAGGTATTGAGTCACCCATTGCACGTCGCTCGCTCGAATGCCTCCTTTGAAGCTTTCGGAATGCTGCCCCGAATAGCCGAACTCGACCTGGTCGCCTCTGACGCCTTTGACGAAATCCTTGGTCTGGCTGCGGAAGCCGTTGCAATCCCATTTCTCGCGGCTGATGAATCCTCCCCATTTGCCCATCGAACCGCCCCAGTCGGTGATCAGGAAACGGTCCTCAAGACCGCCTTCGGACGGGGTTTGAAAGATCGCCGTGTTCGAGCCGCGCTTGACGTCACGCACGTCTTTGTTGTCCCAGTTCGACAACAGCATCATGACCACCTTCAGCCCGTTCAATTCCTTCGACCCGAGGAAGGGGTTATTAATCCAGCTCCAGCTCTGCTCATCCTCCAGCTTTTTGACGCCCTTTTCACGCCGCCGCTCGAAGCGGGCGTCGGCGAAACTGCCGTCCGGCTGAACGTTTTTCCTCGCGCGATCGAGCTTGCCAACCGATTCGATCTTGCCGCTCGGGACGAAATAGGCAGGCTCAACAAAATATCCGACGGCCCAGGCGACGCGGGTCGCGAAGGTCTCCGCGTTCACCTCTGTGCCGAATTTGGCGGTCCATTCGACGCCGTTCGCGTCTTTAACCCGCACTTTGGGATTGCTTCCCGTCAGACTCTCTTCGATAAAGGTGAAGGGAGGCTTGGGCGCGTTGTTCCGCCCGCCCACGCCCGAGGCGAAATCCAGCCTTTCGATCGCGCCGGGGTCGGTCCAGAGCACCGGCTTGCCTTGTTGAGGAGGAGCTTTATCTTTTTTTTCTTTCTTTTCTTTTTGCGCCGTGGCCGGAGAGATGAAGCCGAGCGCCAGCGTCAATGCGACCAGCGGCGCTATTTTGCGTAAGTTCAAAGTCATGATCGTACTCCTTACGATGGTTTTCTTTCGGAGAGCGAGGCAAATGATATTTTCCTGTGGCGTGTTTTGCCAACAGGAAAATGTGTGACAGAAAAACGGGGGCGGAAAAATTAGAACCGGACGCGATCAGGCAAAGAGTTCATGCGCCGGTTTGAAGGCGACGTATTTCGTGCCCGAAGCAGGCTCGACGTAATGGAACGCCCGTCCCGAAGGAGTGTTCTCAATCGTCTTCGTCCAGTCAATGCCGAGCGCCGAATAGATCGTGCAGGCGACGTCTTCCATATAGATCGGGCGGTCGTCCGACCACCCGTAATCAACGATCTTCCCGCCGCGCTCGTCCGTCTTGCCGACGACCGCGCCGCGCCTGATTCCGCCGCCGGCGAACATGCCGGAATGAACATGCATGTAATGCTCGCGACCTTTGCGAGTCTCGCTCAAAGGCCCGGGCGTCCTGCCGAATTCGCTCATCGCGATGACCAGCGTCTCGTCGAGCAGCGTTTTGCCCGGAGTGTGTTTTGACGGAATGGCGTCGAGGTCTTTAATCAGGCTTGTAAAAGCGGCGTCTAGTTCGCGGATCAGGACCGGATGGTTGCGCGTGCCTTCCTTGTAGATATTGCCGTGATGATCCCAGCCGCCGTGGCTGGCCATAATGAAGCGTGTCCCGGCGTCAGCGCGAAACAGATTGCGCGCCAGGATCAGACTATTGCCGATGGCGCTCGATCCGTAGCGTTTCTTGTCTTCGTCCGTGATGGCGAAGACTTCCGGTACGCGCGGATCGTTCATAATCGCCCACGCGCCACGGTAATATTCGTGATAATCGCCGAAGCCGCGATCAAGACTGGCGTCGCCGCCGCGCAAGGTTTTATCGAGTTGCTGCAACCGCTCCCACCGCCGCCGGAACGTCTCTTCCATTCCCTTCTGCGGCGCCAGATTGGGCGGGCCGTCGCCGATCGAAAGACTCATCGGGCCGAATTCGGCGGAGAGAAATCCCTGATTGATCAACCCCGCCTGGTTGCCCGCCATATTCATCGCAATGAATGCGGGCAGCGAATCTGTCGGCTTACGCAGCTTCGCCAGTTCGTGACAAACAACCGCGCCGATGGCTGGGACTTCTTTAGCCAACGCCAGATTCAGCGGATGCCCGGTCTGGATGTAATACTGCGCGCGCCCGTGCACCACATCCCAAGCGGCCATCGAACGCACGACCGTGATCTTGTCAAGAACGCTGGGTAGATTGCGCATGATTCCGGATGGCAGCTTCAGATCGTTCGGCCCAGAAGAGAAGCTGCGAATGTCGAAGTAGCTCGGCGTCCACGGGCTTTCTTTTGCGTCGAGGGTGTCGACCTGGCTCATCCCGCCGTCAATGTTGATGAAGAGCGCCTGGCGCGCCGTGGCCATCGGTTTGGCTTTTTGTTCAGCGCGGACGTTGAACGGGCGGAAAGCGTTGAGATAACCGCCGACCAGACTGACGCCGCCGACTCGCAGCAATTCGCGTCTAGTAAGAGACGGGATGTTTCTTCCAATACGTTTCATAGCCTTATGAACCTCGTTGCGCGTTTTGAAATTGCCTGCTCCGATTGAATTTCCATACCCTACGCTTTTTCAAGATCCAAATCGGAAGCAGCGAAACAAGCAGCGTTCCACCTCAAAGGAGGTGGAAATGTAATTCCGTCAATGGCTAAGCGACCAGGATCAACGGCGCCTCAATCTCTTCGACACGCCAGGAGGCATAAGCCAAAGCCTGTCGCACGTCCTCTTCTTCCAGGTATGGATAGGCTTGCAAAATCTCCGCAGTGGAATATCCAGCCGCTACGAATCCAACAATTGCGCCGACAGTCACGCGCAAGCCGCGTATGCAAGGATTGCCGCCTATCACTTGTGGATCGAATGTAATTCGAGTCAATTGCATTTATCCATCCTCCAATCATGCAATCATGCGGCGAGCGAAACCACATTGATTTGACGTCTAACGGCGCGCTCTCCGGGGTGAGCGAGTATCTCATCAATCAACCGCGAGACTTCCGGATCATAGTAGCTCTCGCCGCAAGTCTCGCAATGGCGCACAGGCAGATTTTCGATGATGACGGCATTCTCGCACTTGCCGAAGAGCTTGTCCTTATAAACCGTCTTCACGCCTGGCGCGCCGCAGAAAGCGCAAAGAGCGGGATTCAAATTGTTTTTCACTTTTTCAGTCATAATCTGTAATACGCAACCTGTAAACAGTGATCACACCGACGTTGTTATTGTACGTCAGCTTTGCGACGATCGCCATTTCGTCCTCGCTCACGCAATCGCCATAAATAACGTATTTATTTTCGTCGCGCGCCACGTCGTACTGGCAATCGACAATGCCGCCAGTCAGGATGCAATTGATGACATCCTGAAAAGTCAGGCTGTCATCGGCCATCTCGTCCCTGGCGTGTTCCGTCAGGTACACAAATCCGGCTCTTGCGGCCTCTTGCATTTCAGCCAGTATGCGTTCAAACATCCTCCAGAGACCTCCCTACCGCGCGCCGGTCGTTGCTCCAAGGCTTTGCTGCACTCGCGGTTGATCCAACACCCAACGCCGAATGATCTGATAGCCGCGTTCGGCGGGCAGATATCGCCGACCGCCTTGATGCCCGTCTTCTTTGCCCGTTTGAACGTTGAGCGGTGTGCGAAGCAGTTTGCTCGTTTCGATGTCGGCGAGGTTGACGCGCTGTTGCAGGGTCAAATAGTTCTTCAGCATCTTCTGCATTGACCAGTACCCATTGCCGTCCGGCCCGGCCAGTTCCATAGAAGGCACACGGCCCGCCGTGGCGTGACATCTCATGCAGGACATCTCGTCCATACGCTGCGGGCGGTTGAGTTCAGGCGCCACGTAATCGCTGAAATAGCGGAAGCTGGAGATGAATTGCGGCGTCAGTTGCGGCTGGCCCTGCGAGTCTCTCAACCCGGCGGCCAGCGGCTCTTTCTTGACTGCTTCCTGCAAATCGGCCGTCCACGCCTGCGGGTCGGCGCCGCGCAGCGCGTTGCGGGCGGCCTCGTTTTTCTCAGTCTCTGAAAGTTTCCGCAGCGCCTCCTGCACGGCGGGGTTCTGGCGGATGGCCGTGACGTTGGCCATACGGAAAGCGATGCTGCGACTCATCACCGGCGCGTCGGGGCGCAACATTTGAATGTAAAGTTCGACGGCGCGCTCGCGGGCCGCGGCGATTTCAGTCGAAGACGGGGCGCCGGTCTGTTTGTCGGGCGAATCGATTTCGGGAATCCCGTCGCCGTAAGAAGTCACCCAACTGACGCTCGGCAGCCAGAAGTGATTGGTCAATGGATTCTTCGTCGCGCCCGGGATGAAGCGGAGCAGGACGTCGGTGTGCAGGTCGGAGTTGGACGCGAGCGTCGCGCCCATGCGGTCGGCGACGTACCAATCGGCGTCTGGCAGGCCCATCGGGCGCACAGCCGCTTCCGCGGCGTCGATAATCTTTTTCAATTCGGCGGCGCTCGGCTCCTTGCTGTGTTTCGGGATCAAAAGCCGGTAGAGCAGTTCGCGCTGTTCGGTGGTCTTCGGCACGGCCCATTTGGCGCGAGCGAAGAGCCGCAGAACAGGCTGCGCGAGCGTCTGGCGGCGGTCGTAATCCAGCGCGCCGCGATGAATCTGTTCGACCAGCGGCTCGACTTTCTCCTGCACGGCGGGCAGCGTGACCGCGCTCGGGTCGGAGACGGCGGCGGCGGCCAGCGTGCGCAACTCTTCGGGGCCGTGCGTCGAGTAATCGATGATCTTGTCCTGCAGCGGCTGGTAAGCGACATTCGCCGCGCCTTCCATCACCAGACGCAACTCGGAAATATCGGATTCTCCGGTCCGGCCCCACAGCAGCAGGGTCGCCTTACCCATCATCTCCGCGCTGCCCTCTGTGATGTAGCCCATCTGGCCGGGGCCTCCGTCGCCGCCCGCCGAAGCGTAGAAGGTCGCGGCGACGGCCACCAGCCGCCGCGCCAGCCGGTCTTTGACGGCGCCGGACAGCGCCGAGTCGTCGAATTTCTGTTCGAGCGCTTTGAAGAGCGCCGAGAGTTCTTTGTATTTATGCTCTTCGCTTCCGTTGGCCTTGTGTCCGTTGGCGACGAAAAGCGCGTGGCTCTGATAGCGAAAACAGTTTTCGACCAGCGCGTTCGGCTCCGGCGAGAGCAGTTTTCGCGTCCAGGCCTGCTGAATCGCTTCACGCATCGGAGCGTTCCATACCCACCATTGCCACGCGGCCTTCGCGGCCCACGCGCGAACGCCGGGATGCGGGTCGTCGTTGAGCGCGCGGTCGAGCAATCGAGTCAACCGTCGTTTGTCAAATCGCGGCTGCGTCATCACCGCGTCGGCGCGCATCCCCAGCGCTTTCACCACACTTTCGCGCGCCAGGTCACCGCCCTTTTCATACGCGGCGAAGACGGCTTCGAAGCCGGCGTCGTCGAGCAGCGTCTGCTCCATCGCCCACGCCGCGGCGTCGCGAACCATCTTCACCTGATCGCCCATCAACCGGACGAGCGCCGGTACGCCTCGTTCGTGATGAACGCCTCCCAGAGCCATCGCGCCCCAAAACCGAACCTGTGGGCTTGAATGCGACGCGGCTTGAGTCATCAGGTCGATTAACGCCGGATCGTCCGTGTGCGATAAGGCGCGAACGCGAGCGACCGCCGCCGGCAGTGTCTCTCCGCGCTTTGGTTCAAAGTCGGCGCGAGCCGGCTTGACCGGTTTCTCAGGATAGAGCCTGGAGAGCGCGTGAAGCGCGTATGCCGTCGTGACGAAGCCCGTCAGCGCATTCTTGTTCCAGCGGCCATACGGGTCCTGCGTTCGCAGCATCGCTTTGACGCCGCGAGCCACCGCCGGGTCGTCGGCGTTGTAGCCCAGCGCCTGAAACGCGATCAGCGCCAGCGCGGTCGGCGCGGGATCGAATTCCCCGTTGGTCTTCCAGGTCTTGCCGTCGTCGTCGCTCTTGCCGGGATCGAAGCCCCACGAGCCGTCGGCGTTTTGAATCGCCCGCAGCCGCGCCTCGTCCTTCTTCAATTGATCCTGAATGCGCCCCCATAGCTTCGCCGCATCGTCAGCGCTCTTCATTTTATACGCCGGGAATCGCGCAGGAGGCGGCTCGACGGGTTTGCCGTCCGCGGCGGGCTTAGGCGCAGGCTCTTCCTTCTTCTCCGGGGGCTCCGGCGGCAGGGTTTGTTGAATCGATCGAGCGCGCTGGTTTTGCGCGACGTAATCTTGCGGAAAGAAGCGTTTGAAAAATTCGATGCGATGCGACAGGTCGTCGCTGTAGCGCGGGAAGACTCCGAGCATCTTCTCGGCCTTCTCCTCAATCGCCGCGAAGTAACGCGGATGAGACGTGCGGTCCCAGGCCGTGCGCAGAATCTCGCCGGCGTAGTTGTAGACCACCGACTGGCCGACGTTCGATCCCGGTCCGGCGGCGTTGATGCCGCTAGGGTCGGCGGTTTGGAGCGTGTGATTGGCGGCGCGGATCGCCTGCATCGAATGTAGCCTGCGCGCGGGGACGACGCGCTCCGCCGCGCAGACGTTGTGACCGGCGACCCGCGTTCCGGCCGGGCCGTCGCCGACGTCCAGCGGCGCGAGGCTGGTGTTGTTCGCCGCGTCTTTCAGGTAATTCGTCGGGCGCAGCGATTCGTACATCACGTTGATCAGGCGGCGGAAGTTTTGAATGTTCTCGACGCGATAGCCGTTCTCTATCGGAACGGCCGGCCCCCAGACGCCCGATTGCGTGTGGCAACTCATGCAATGCGTGCCCATCAAATTGCCCGTTTCGCGAATGCGACGTTCGACCGAAGCGCCGCGCGGCCGGTTGGTAAGCCAGGAATCGACCTGGCCGAGATGGTCGTACATTGCTTGCCGCACGGCCATTCGCGGGTCGTCGTAAGGCGCGGGCCGCAACACACGCAGCTCAATCTCGTAGCCCGGCGCGTTGGCCTCGGCGCGCAGGAAGTATGCGCCGCCCGGTTTGATCAGGCGAACGATCGAGGCGCGATGCTGTTCGTTCTGCTGATGCGTGCGCTCATTTTCGTTGCGCCCCTCGGCGTATTCGACCAGCGCGCCCGAAGCGTCGAGCGCGTAAAACCGCAACTGCGCCGCCAGCGTGTGATCGGGGATCGCCAGATTGCAGGTCAGCAGGCGAGGCTCCTTGCCGTTGAACGCAAGACGAAACCAGTCGTCTCCCGACTTGCCCACGCGACCGTTGTCGAAATATTCAATGTCGTCAGCGCCGCCTGTAATGCGCACGGCCTGCGCGCCTTCGCCTTCAGGCAATTCGATCTCCTGCGCCATTTCGGGCGTATCGTTCGGCTCGGTTTCAACGCGCATGCCCGTCTCGGCATTCAACTCCACCGGCCCCAGTGGTTGGATTGTGACCGACAGCGGAACCGACTTCCCGGCGGGCCACGGCGTCACTCGCGGAAAAACTACCGCCTGCGGCGCGACGCCGTCCTCGCGCCAGCGCGCGCCTTCAAAAACAGTGGCTTCGTCAGTGACAGGCGCGATCTCCAGCTCGTAAAGGCCCGCCACGGGCGCGCGGTAGACTAGATAGAGGTCGGGGTCGAGCGCGTGCAAAACTTTCTTCCAATCAGCGGTAGGTTGTGTGTAGACGCCGAAGTCGTCCGGTTTGCGGGCGAATAGCGAGGGCAAAGAGGTAGCCGCGCCGGACTCTTTCTTCTCTTCGACGAGCGTCCAGCGAACGCCGACGCGCCCGTGTTGCGGCAACGACGATGGCGACGGCAGGCCGACCGAAAGCTCGAATGTCTCGCCTCGTTGCAACGCGACGCGCTTCTCCCAGCGCCCCCGGAACTGAAGGTTCAGCCGGACGGGCGTCAATCCATTCGCCGCTTTTTCACTATTGGGGCTGGCTTTGCTATCGGCCATCCAGACCAGGGCGGAACAAAGAGTCAAGCAGATTGCAAATGAAACGACTCGCCTGTGATAGAGGTTTGACTTTGGTATATGCATAACTCCTCGCTTTTCCAGATTACGCGATACCATCACCGCGGCGTCGCTGCAAGATTCGTAAGTGATCTCCGTGTCAGGTAGTAGGGTTTGCGCTCTCACCGTTTTGCCTCAGTAGTTAAAAACAAAGTCCAGCTTGTTCAGCAAACCCCAGTGCAGATCCTCCGCTCCCTGTTTGCGATCCTTTTCGATCCACGAAACCGCGAGCTGCTTCTCCTGCGGCAGCGGATAGCGCGACAGCGTCGTCAAATACAATTCATCGACAATCTCAGCGCCCGCCTTCGACGACTTCACTAATTGTTCAACCAAACTGCCATTCACGGCCGTCACGCGACGGGTCACGAACGGACTGTTCATCAACGTCATCGCCTGCAGGATCGAGCCGCCCGGCTGCCGATCGAATTGCTCGCGATTGGCCTGGCCGAATGTGCGTAGGAAACTCCTGGCCTCGCCGTTGTTGATATCTTCGGGCGACGCGGCTTCGGTCCAGAAGCGGACGGGAGCGATCGGAGTTTCGTAAGTCCAGTCGCGCCTTTTGTAGTCGCCGAAGACGCGCGTGGCCTGGCAGATCGCGTCGTGAAGCTGTTCGGCGGTCAATTGTCGAACGTAATGCCGCGCGAAATACGGCGTATAACTCTCCTTCCACTCGCCGTCGAATCTCGACGAAAGTTGATAGGCGCTCGACCGCGCGATCGTCCGCATCAGGTGTTTGAGGCTGAAGCGATGCGCGGCGAAATCGGCGGCCAACGCGTTGAGCAGACCGTTATTTGTCGGCTGGCATGTCCACGGAGCGGGCAAAGTCGCCTTCGGGTCCTGCCGCGCCATATCGAACGAATCCACGGGGTCAACGACGCCGAGGCCGAAGAACTGCTTCCAAATCATGTTGACCGTGGCGCGGGCGAATTGCGGGTGACTGGTGAGCATTCTCGCGAACTGCGGTCGCAGCGGTTTGCTCAAATCGGCCTTCTCTCCCGTCAAAATGAACGTCGGATGAACCACGCCGCCTTCGCGCTGCAACCGCACCTGGCTCCAGCCCTTCGTGTCGTAGCCGATTCCGTCTTCGGTGACCGCGTAGCGATCCTGATAGGTGATCACACGGACGCGCGTCCTGCCGAAGAACGCGCCCATCGCCCAGAAATCGCTCCGCTTCTTCGAGGTCAGATCGAGGCTGACTTTTTCGAGGAAGCCTTTGCCGCCGTGGCACGAGATGCACTGATAATTTACGCCGAGGAAGATGCGCGCCGAATTGACGATGATCTCGTCGGCGGTGTCTTCGTAATTATCGTCATACATCGTCGCGCCGGTGATGTGCCATCGCGTCAGAAATCCGGATGGAGCGGCGTCCGGCATCCAATTGGTGTTCGGCGCCGAGGCTGTCAGCATCTCCGTCACCAATCGGTCGTACGGTTTATCTTCCTTGAACGACTGCCGCAGCCACGCGTCGAAATGCTTCAGCGCGGCGTTGCCGATGCGGTTTGCGCAGGCGCGAACCAGGTCGCCGTACCAATAGCCCCAATGCTCCACCCACGCCTGGCTCTCGATCAGTTCGTCAATCAGCTTGTCGCGCTTGTTCGGATCGGCGCTCTCGACGAAGGCTTTGAGCCGTTCGGGAGTCGGGACGCGCCCGGTCAGGTCGAGGTGGACGCGGCGACAGAATTCGTAATCGTTCGTGAGCGGCGCGTGCGGTATGTTGTCTTTCGCCATCGCGCCGAAAACATGCTGGTCAATCGGGTTGCGAATGGCGATTTTCCCGTCGCCCGCCCCGATTCGCGGAAGTTTCGACGCGACGTCGTGCGTCAGATCGCTGATCTGTTTGTCTGGCCGCGCAGGATTGAGCTTTTCGTCTGTGTGCTCGCCGGGAAAAGTCCGGGTCCGTTTCTGCGCTCGAAGCGAATCAGCGCCGAGCCAAATTGCGGCAGTGATCCAGAGAATAAAAAGTAATGGTTTGGTGAATCTCCTATGTCGCATGACGATCCTTTCATTGGTTCGTAGTCCCGCCTTTTGGCGGAAGGGTCTGGGTTCCAAGGCCATTCCGCCTAAAGGCGGGACTACGAACCAATCATTGGCATTTGCCGCCGGAACATCGGGCCGCGATCAACATCCTGATCACAGAATCGTATTCGGCAAGCGAGACGTTTCTGCGGCGCTCATTCGGGCCTTGCGCCGGCGGTTGCCCCATGTCGGTCTTATGCGCGATGACCATGTCGAGTTTTGGTAAAACGGTGATGTACTGTCCGCCTGCGCCCATTCCGGTGTACGAACCCTCGAAAGGTCCCGGCGAATTCGGCGCGTCCCACACCCACCACATATAGCCGTAGCCCCACCTGCTTCCTGTTCCGAGCGAGCGCAGCGACGGCGGATTCATCTCGTTGAACGGCGTCACCAGGCTGGTGATTCTTCGCGTCCACTCGCGCGATACGACCTGTTGGCCATTCCAATTCCCCTGACGGAGCATCAGCAATCCGACCCTCGCCATGTCGCGCGTCGAGAGCCAGATATGATAAGCCTTGTGCGTCGAGCGATCGGCGTCGCCGCTTTTCTGTTGGCGGGCGCGATCGAAATCCTGCATGCCTGTTGGCTTCGCCAAGTCTGTTTCCAGCGCGTCGTAAATGTCGCGGCCGGTCAACTTCTCGAAGACGGCGCCGGCGGCGTTGAAATCCCAGTTGTTGTAGAGGTAATAGGCGCCCGGCCTCTGCGAGTTTCGCGGCGGCGCGCTGTCGGTGGAATCGCCGGGATTGGAAGCGAGATGATAGACGCCGGAGCGCGCCGAGATCAGATGCTCGATCGTCGCTTCCTGCTCGCGGGGCGACAATCCACCGACGTCGGTGAACTCCAGCTCGCGCAGCGTCTTGTCGAGCTGAATCTTTCCGCTCTCAATATACTTGCCGTAGAGAATCGCCAGCACGCTTTTTCGGACTGACGCGAGATAGCTTTGATGCGTAAGTTCGCCGTACTCGAACAATGATCGCCCGCCCACCGAAACCATCATAGCTGTCGTGTCCAGCGATTGGAGCCAGCCGCGCAGCGCCTGCAAGCGGGCCGTGGAATAGCCGACCAGTTCAGGCTTTTCTATTCGCTCCCACTCTTTGCCGGGAAAGGGCGTCGTCTTCGCTTTCTCCGCCGTCTGTCCACGGTTGACGTTGAACGACGAACAAAAAGCGATGAGGCAAACCATCAACCCGACCGTGGCTTTGCGATGAATTTCCCTGCAGCAAGACATGTCTCGCTCCCCTCCGTTATCTGATTACAGGATCGAACATCATTCCAGTTGGTTTGCCCGCGCCGGCAATGGTAATTATGGCCCCTCGCGTGTCAACTTTTCTGACGCGGCGATTGGCGCGGTCGGCAATAAACAGGCTTCCGTCTTTCGCGACGGCGATCTTCTGCGGCGTGTTAAGATCGGCCTCCAAAGCCTTTCCGCCGTCCCCACTGAAACCCGGGCGACCCGACCCGGCGACTGTCGTGATGACGCCGGCGCGAATCACGCGAATGCGGTTGTTGCCGCTGTCCGAAATGTAAAGCGCGCCTGCGGCGTCGAACTTCAGATCGGTCGCCGAAAATATCTTCCCTTTTTCCGCCGGGCCGCCGTCCCCCCCGAAGCCCGCGCCGTAAGTGTCCTGTGCGGGTCCGTAGCCGACCACAGTTTGAATCAGGCCGTCGGGCGAAACACGCCGGATGCGGCTGTTGGCCGCGTCGCTGATGTAGACGGCGCCGTCGGGAGATGCGGCCACGGCCATCGCCAGATTGATCTGCGCCTGTTTCGCGTCGCCGCCGTCGCCGCCATGACCGGGAACGGTCCCGGCGAACGTGGCGATCTTTCCATCGCGGTCGACGCGCCGCACGACGTGATTGAAGGTGTCGGCGATCAGCAAGGCGCCGTCCCGGTCGAACGCGATGCCCTGGGGAGTGTTGAGCGAAGCCTGCGGCGCCGGGCCGCCGTCGCCGGAGTATGCGGCCTTTCCGTCGCCCACGACTGTGGTGATCGTTCCGCGACGATCGACGCGGCGGACGCGATGGTTGAAAGTGTCGGCGATCAGCAGATCGCCCGACGAATCGAACGCCAGATCGTGCGGCGCAAGAAGGCGCGCCTTCGTCGCAGGCCCGCCGTCGCCGCCGAATCCGCCTTCCCCGGTTCCGGCGACCACGATCAAACGGCCCCGGCGGTCGAGTTTCAAAACGCGGTGCGCGCCGATGTCGGAGATGTACAGATCCCCTTTGTCATCAACGGCCAACCCGTTCGGAAAGATCAGCCCGTCCGGCCCATTCGGCCCGTTAAGCTTGACGGCGGACGACCATTTGCCGGCGGGGTTTTGGCTCGCCGCCGCAAAATGCGCGAAAAGCGCGGGCAGCAGAGCGCCACAAAACGCAATGATCAGCCTGCCTGTCCCATAAGGCTTCATAATCAATTCCGCCATATGAATGATTCCAGCGCTAAACGGCGCCCCCAGGGCGAAAACACCGCGCCAAAATCGAATTGCTATGATGAAAGATAGTGAATGCAAGCGCATTGTCCAACTTTTCGCATTGAGTGACAACGGTTAATGCTGCTGCTATACTGCAATCTGCCTTAATCTGTCAGGCAGAAGCAGGTTTTCCGCGCGCGAATGAACTCCGGCGTCGAACTTTGCGTATCATTGAAACGATGAGCGAGAACGCCCGACTGGCCGGTATTCGGCTTCAGGCGGCGACGAGGGAAGGCGCGAGCGGGAACAGGCGGCTGAAGCTGGTTTCCATCCAGCAACATCAACGCCCCTACTCACACCGATTCAGGAGAGAAACGAAAAATGTGGAATCGTCTAAAAAGGCTGTTTCGCTCGATCTTCGGCGGAATCATCGAGAGCGCGGAGGACCCGGAATTGATCCTCCAGCAATTGATCCGCGACATGAACGACGAAGTCCCTAAGATGCGCAACAACGTCGCCCAGGTCATGTCCACCGAGAAACGCCTGGAGCGCGAAATCCAGGCCAACCAGACCAGTCTGAACGAGATCGACAACAAGATCAAAGCCGCTATCCGCACCGGTCACGACGACATCGCCGCCGCGCTCATCGGGGAGTTGCAGCTCAAACAGCGGTCGCTGGAAACCACCAAACAGAACTACGAGCAGGCAAAAGCCTCATCGGCCAAGGCGCGCGAGTTCCTGGACAACTACATGGTCCAGGTGCGCCGTCGCCAGGCCGAGGCCATGCAGTTGATTTCGGCTACCAGACAGGCGCAGATGCAGGAGAAAATGGCTCAGACGATGGCCAGTTTCCAACTTGGCGACACTTCGCAAACCTTCGACGACATGCGCGAGAAGATCGCCAACCGCTCCGCCGCCGCCGAGGCCAGGGCCGAATTGGCTTCGACCACGCTCGACGCCCGGATGCAGAACATAGATCGGGAACTGGCCAACATCGAGGCGCAGGACATGCTGCTCTCTTACAAGCAGCAGATGGGGTTGGCGCCCGCGGCCGAAAAACCGGCCCTGGGAGAAGGCTCGTCCGCGGTCAACGCAGACAAGAGCCTGGGACCGGCGGAACACGCGCTGCAAGAACACAAGAACAGAAATTGACTTAACTAATCGCCCTACGTATGGAGTTCAAAATCTCCTACTTCAAAGAGGCTCTCAAAGAGCCAGTCAATATCGGGGGGCTGCTGCTGTCGGCGGCGGCGGCGGCCTACTCCGCCACGACTGGCTTCATCGAGCCGACGCTGGTGCTGGCCGGCGCGCTGGTCATGGAAGGCGTTTACCTGGCCACCGTCCCCGCTTCGACCTTCTACCGCCGCATAGTCGACCGCCGCTCGCGCCACCTGCTCGAAGAGCACCGCCGCAAACAGCGCGAGGAGATGATCAAGACTTTCGACCCGCGCGAGCGCGAGGCCGTGGATTACCTGAGCTGGATGAAGAGACAGATCCGCGATAATTACAAGAAATTCGCGCGCCTGTCCGAAGAGCCGACGCAACTGCGTGAGCTCGAATCCACGTGGGAAGCCTTCGTCGACCTGCTCGACGAATACCGCCGGCGCAAGAACCACCTGCGCGCGATCAACCGCCAGACGGTGGAAAACCAGTTGCGCCAGGCCGAACGCTCAGCGCAATTCGCCGACGACGCGACGCGCCCACTGCACGAAAAGAACGTCGAAATATTGCGCCGGCGCCTGCAGACCTTCGACGACATCGAACGCAGCGTCAAACGCGTCGAGGCGCAGTTGCAGATGATCGAGAATTTCTTCGGCCTGGTGAACGATCAGGTCGTCACGATGCCGACCCCGGAACACATCCTCTCGCTGGACTTCGACTCGCTGCTCTCTTCCATTGAGATGACCAAGGAGATCCTGCAGCAGACCGCGCCGATCATGGGCCAACTGGATTCGTTGAACCGTGAAGCCAATCAATTACGCCCCTCCCTCGCCGGCGAACGTAGATAAGAAAAAGAATTTCAGCCACGAATGAACACGAATGAACACGAATCTTTTTCCTGGTCTTGAATATCCATCCGTTTTCCGCCTCATGTCCTTATTCGTGAATATTCGTGTTCATTCGTGGCTAAAATTCTTTTTCTTAAAGGCTCTAGAGCGGCGATGTAAACACGATCTGCGATAGGTATGACCCAATCAGCGCCAATCATCAAACCAGCAGCTTTGCGGGCCGGCGACACAGTCGCCATCGTCGCTCCCGCGAGTAACCTGAAGGCCGATTACCTCGCGCGCGGCGTGGCCGAAATCGAACGCCTGGGGTTTCAGGCGCGATACGAGCCGGGGATTCTCGACAAAGCCCGCTACACGGCGGGCGACGACCGGCGCCGCGCCGCTGAATTGACGCGGGCATTCGCCGACCCTGAAATCAAGGCCGTGTGGGCCGCGCGCGGCGGATATGGGTCGATGCGTCTGTTCAACCTGCTTGATGAAGACCTGATCGGCCGGCGCCCGAAAATATTCATCGGCTACAGCGACATGACCGCGCTCAGCCTCTACTTTTACCGCCGCTTCGGGTGGGTGACTTTTCACGGGCCGATGGCCGCTAAAGACCTGGCCGGAGGTGAGGAGCATTACGACCGCGAAACGCTGATCAAAGCCATTACCGGCGCGTCGCCGCTCGGCGAGATCAGATCGAACAAGACCGAGATGCTGCATCGCGGCGTGGGAGGACGCGTAACTGGACGTTTGCTCGGCGGGTGCCTGTCGTTGATCGCGGCGATGATGGGCGCGCCTGACGAACTCGACACGCGAGGCTCGATCCTTTTCCTGGAAGACACCGCCACGCGGCCTTACGCGATTGACCGGATGCTGCAACAGTTGAAACTGGCCGGAAAATTCGACGGAGTTCGCGGGATAGTCTTCGGCGAGATGATCGATTGCGCTCAACACGCCGATCAGGGCTATCAAATCCAGGACGTCCTGGCCGATTGCACGGCCGATTTAAACATCCCGGTAATGTTCGGATTGCCCAGCGGTCACAGCCCGCGCGGCAACCTGACCCTGCCTCTAGGCGCAACAGCGACGCTCGACGCCGACCACGGTTCGCTGAGCGTTGATGAAGGCGCAGTTGAGTAATGGGGAGTGGGGAGTGGGGAGTGGGGTAATCGGGATTGCGAGTGGTATCTTTCCCCACTCCCCACTCCCCATCACCATCGAATCGTCACCCTATACGAGCCGGTGTTATCGCGGAAGTAATCGTCGTTGATGCCGAGGAAGAGCCGGCCGTATTCATTCGGCTCGCTTGCCGGCGCGCCGCGCGAGCCGATAAAGACCAAGTTCGAATCTCGCCCGTCACGGTAGCGAATCTTGCCGATCAACGCGCCGACCGCGACGTCGTTCATCGGATAGTTCGAAGTGCTGACGTTCGCGTCGCGGTTGCCGTCGGGACCGCTGCTGGCGCGATTGCCGATTTCTATTGTCCCCTCGGCGGTTATCGTGAACGTCATGTTCGGCTCGACTTCGATGCCTGTGTCGATCCAGGACTGATTGGCGTATACGATGATGGTCCTCTCGCGACCCTGACCCTGACCCTGACCCTGACCCTGACCCTGACCCTGACCCTGACCCTGACCCTGACCCTGACCCTGACCCGATCCGCCGCCCGTCTCGCCGCCGCTGCGATCGATAGACACGTTGACGCGGAAGGCGCCGCGGGCATCGCGCGTCTCCCAGTGATTGACCGTGAAATAGAGGACGCCGTCGCGGTCGGCGGTGAATTCGCGCGAACGGCCTATGAAGATCGGGAGCGAACTCGAGTCTTGCCCGACGGCGGCCACCAGAGCGCCGTCGTTCTGTTGCGGCAAAGGCGCGTCGGGGTCGCGCCGCCCTTGCAAGCCTTCAGGCCCTGTCGACGTTCGGCCTTCGAGGTAGATCGCGCCGCTGGCGTTGACCCGCACACGCTGGCCGCGCTCGACCTGAATCTGAGAGCGATGCCACTTATCTTCGAGCCTCACGTCGAAAGGCGCGGCCGGTTCCCATCGTTCGCCCGGCGGAGACGGCCGGTCGCTCGGATCGCGCGGCGGGCGGTCATCGTCGCGCCCGATGACCAGCCGTGTAATCTGATCGGGGCGGAACTCCAGCCGATTGCCTCCGGTCTCGAAAATGAACTTTCCGTTCTCATAGCCGACGAACCTGCCTCTGAGCACGCTCCCGTTCTTTAGAAAGAGCACATCGGCAAGCGCCGCGCTTACCATCAAAACGGCCAGAATTAACGCCGCAAAAACTTTTCTCATGATTTTTCCTGGAGTGAGACAGACTTTAGTCTGTCCGTGAGTCCCACATTCAAATTTGAGTTTCGAGGTTCGACATCATAAACTCGCGCCTTCCCGACCACAATTCAAATCAAAATTATCTCGTCATCATTCTATATCGGGAGGCTGAATGAACAAGAGCAGATACCTGCAAGGCAAGCGGATCGCACCGGCGCCGATCACCAAAGAGACTTCGATCGTCCAACTGATCGAAAACAACTTTCAAGCGTACAACGCCGCGCGAATGCGCGAGGGCGCACAGCTCTTCGCAGAGCGGATGCTCCAGGACGACGTCACCGTCTGCCTGACGCTGACCGGCGCGCTGACGCCTGCAGGTCTGGGTATTTCAGCAATCATCCCTTTGATCGAGGCCGGATTCGTCGACTGGATTATCACCACCGGCGCCAATCTCTATCACGACGCCCACTTCGGGCTCGGCCTTGAGATGCGCCAGGGCAGCCACCAGGTCAGCGACGTGACGCTGCGCGAAGAAGGAGTCGTGCGCATCTACGACATCTTCTTCGATTACGAAGTGCTGCTTTCGACCGACGCATTCTTCCGCGAGATCATTCGCGCCGAGGAGTTCCAGCGCGAGATGTCGACGGCGGAGTTCCATTACCTTTGCGGCAAATACGTCGCCGAACGCGAGCGGGCGTTGGGCTTGAAGAATAATTCGCTGCTCGCCGCAGCCTACCATCACGGCGTCCCGGTCTACACCTCATCGCCCGGCGACAGTTCGATCGGGATGAATGTGGCCGCGCTGGAATTGCAGGGCGGCAGACTGCGTCTGAACCCTTCGGCGGACGTCAATGAGACGGCGGCCATAGTCCTCACCGCCAAACGCGGCGGGGGCAAATCGGCGGTCTTTATTTGCGGCGGAGGCAGCCCCAAAAACTTCGCGCTGCAAACCGAGCCGCAGATTCAAGAGGTGCTTGGCATCGAAGAAAAAGGCCACGACTACTTTTTGCAACTTACGGACGCCCGACCCGACACAGGCGGACTCTCCGGCGCGACTCCGGGCGAGGCGGTCAGTTGGGGCAAGATCGATCCCGACCAATTGCCGGGCGCGGTCGTCTGTTACGTCGATTCGACCGTGGCCTTGCCGCTGATCACGGCATACGCTTTCGCAAAACGCGAGCCTCGCAAACTGAAGCGGTTGTATGACCGGCGCGAGGAGATGATGGGTCTGTTGAAGAGTGAGTACGCGAAGTCGGAGCGGAAATAATATCAACAATAAAGAATTCCTTGATGAGGAATAATCACGAGATTTTTTGGGACGGTGCAAGAAGCAGGAGCATGAGTTAGCATTACGACTCTCCCCTCGAAGTCCGAAAATCAATAAGGAGTAATACGAGCTTGAACAGATCACGAATCTTCAATTGCGTTTCGATAGTCTCCCTTTCGATTCTGGCGATATTTTCGGCCTGCGCGGCCGCGCCGAAGGAAATCCAGTCCGAACAGTCGGCAGCGCCTGCGGCCAAATCAACGCCCGGGTCATCTACGATCGCCGTCGGTCACGATTCGAGCGGCCTCTCGACGTCTCCGCCGGGCGCGGCCGCCAGCCAGGGGTCAGGCCCTGTCAAATGGACTCCGCCCTCGCGGTGGGAGGCCAAACCGGCCAGCGGGATGCGCGCGGCCACCTACATAATTCCACCCGCTTCAGGCGACAGCGAGGGGGGCGAATGCGCGGTATTCGAAAACCTGGGCGGCAGCGTCCAGGCCAACGTCGACCGCTGGATCGGTCAGTTCGAGAAGACTGACGGCGCCCCGAACCAGAAGTCGGAGACGATAAGCGGGCTTACCGTGACGACCGTCGACGTGAGCGGGACGTTTAAAGGCGGCGGGCCAATGATGGGAAATACGAGCGGGCCGAAGTCAGGCTATCGGATGCTCGGCGCAATCGTCGAGGGACCGGAGGGCAACGTCTTCTTCAAATTGACCGGGCCTGCGAAGACGCTCGCGGCGGCGCAGGACGAGTTCCAGGCAATGCTCAAATCGCTCAAGAAGTAGAATTGTGGAGCCTAAAACACAACAAAATAAAACGGCGAGCGTATAGTCTTAATCATCCATACGCTCGCCGATCTCTTTTCAGCTCAGCCGCCAGCCTATTTCTTCACGACCTTCGGCTTGAACCCTCGAATGTGTTTGACCAGAGCGTTGATCTGCGCGGCTGAGAGCACGTCTTTGAAGGGGGGCATTGTTTCTTTGCCTTCGCGGATGCCCTTGGCGAGCGCCGCGTTGGTGTGCGCCGATTGCCATTTCGCGTCGGTGAAGTTAGGCGGGCTCAGGCTTTCAAGCCCCTTGCCGTCTTCGAGATGGCATTTGGCGCAATGTTTTGTATAAAGGGCGGCGGCTCCCCCGCCTGCGCCCTGACTTTTGGCGGGTTGAGCGGCGGATTCGAGCCACACGAACGAGTCGAGAACGGCAACAGATGAAAGAACTAAGATGAGTGACAGTGGTTTCCTCATTGCTGTCTTTATACTCCTTAAGATATGACGGTGTTGAGTTGGTACACGAAGGGGTAGGCAATTATAAGCCATCGCCCGCGCTAGATGTTATAAAAGTTATTTTGGTCTGACCGACTTCAAGACCGCGCAAATCCTAAAGCTTGACCGAGATGAAAATCAAGCGTGGCGTTTACGCGCGATACCGCGGGGGGAAAATCAATCCGCGATTTTTTAGAAAATCGTTGTCCTTTCCGCAGTGGGCCGTTCGTCTACAAGACGACAGACGACGATCACGGCATTTTCGGAAACGAATGTGTCAGATAAAAATCTACGGCCGCAGGCCGGTCACCGAAGGGATCCATATGCCACAATACATTCTACTCTTGCGCGAAGCGCCGTCCGATTTCTCGAATTTTTCGCCCGAAGAGATGCAACAGATTATCGGCGAATACGTCGCATGGCGAATCAAAATCCAGGCCGAAGGCAAATTCGTCGGAAGCAATAAGCTCAAGGACGAAGGGGGCCGCCACGTCTCGTTGCGCAACGGCAAGGCGCGCGTTGTAGACGGCCCATACGCCGAAGCCAAAGAGATAATGGGCGGTTATTTCGTCATCAACGCGGCCGATTACGACGAAGCTGTAGAAACGTCGAAAGGCTGCCCGCACCTGAAATACAACGGGTGGATCGAAGTCCGGGAGATCGAACCGGTCCCGGCCGGGTGAATATGTCATCACAATCGTCAGATCAAATACATCAATCGCTTGATCATCTGTTCCGCCATCAAGCGGGGCAGATGATCGCCACGCTGACGCGCATCTTCGGGATAAAGAGGCTGGATCAGGTCGAAGACGCCGTGCAGGACGCAATGGCGCGCGCGTTAAGGCTGTGGCCTTATCAGGGCGCGCCTGACAAGCCGACCGCGTGGCTGATTCAGGTGGCGAAGAACCGGGTGCTCGATCAATTGCGCCGCGACAGCAGATTGACTGAAACGACCGATGAGCTCGAGATTCCGATCGGCGGAGAAGCCGACGCCACATTCGCCGCTGAAATCCGCGACGACCAGTTGCGGATGATTTTCACCTGTTGTCATCCGCTGATCCCCGAGGACGGACAGATCGCGCTGACCCTAAAGACTGTCGGGGGTTTCAGCGCCTCCGAGATCGCGCGGGCGTTTCTCGCCCGGGAACCTTCCATAACAAAAACCATCACGCGGGCGAAACAGAGGCTGCGTGAGTTCGACATCAAGCTCGAAATGCCCGCGCCCGACAAACTCCAGGCCAGGTTGGAATCGGCGCTGAAAATCATCTATCTGATGTTTAACGAGGGCTACAGCGCGCTCGAAGGCGAAGAGCTTGTCCGCACGGACCTGTGCCACGAAGCGATCAGGCTGTGCGACCTGCTCGCCGGACACCCCGTCACGGGCGCGCCGAAAGTTCATGCGCTCGGCGCTTTGCTCCTGCTTCAGGGCGCGCGATTGGCGGCGAGATGTGACGCCGCCGGCGAATTGCTGCTGCTCTCGGAACAGGACCGTTCGTTATGGGACCGGGCGATGATCGGGCGCGGCCTGCGCCATTTGCGAAAATCGGCCGGCGGAGACGAGATCAGCGATTACCACCTCGAGGCCGAGATCGCCGCCTGCCATTCGCTGGCTCAAAGTTTTGAAGACACCGACTGGCCGCGAGTCATCGATTGTTACGAAGAATTGTTGAACCGTAAACCTTCGCCAGTCGTCGCGCTGAACCGGATCGTGGCGATCGCGAAAGTCGACGGAGTCGAAGCGGGGTTGGCCGAGTTGAACAAGCTCTCCGAGAACAGGACGCTACGGAATTATTACCCTTTCTACGCCGCGCGAGGAGAATTACTCCGTGAGGCCGGAAACAAGAGCGAAGCGATTGACTCCTACCAAAAAGCCCTCGGTCTGACTTCTAGCGAGCCTGTGCGAAGATTTTTGATGAAGAGGATCACTGATTGCGGAGGGAAGGGAGTGGGGAGTGGGGAATAGGGAGTGGGGATAAAGTTCCATTTCCTATCCCCATTCCCCACTCCCCACTCCCTACTCCCCTCATTCAATCCGCATTCCGCATTCAGAGACCGAAGAACTACTCCGGCAATTTCTCCTGCTTGGGCTCCGGCAGGAAAAAGCTCAAGATAATATTGCCCGCGAAGACGAGAAACGCCACACCGGCCGCGGCGTAAGCGAGCTTCGTTGCGGGCGTTCCGGCCGGCGCCATCACCACCAGTTGTGTGGTCAGCAGCGGGGCCGACGCGCCGATCATCCGCCCGCCGATGTTAGCCGCGAAGCTCTCACCCGTCCCGCGCAAATGCGTCGGATAGACGCGCGGCAGGTAATTTCCCCAGAAACTCAGTTGCGCGACGATAAAAAGCCCGGCGAAGAACATTCCATATTGTAAGAGCCGCAGATCGCTAGTCCCCGGAAAGATGAAAATCAACGGGATCAGGATCAATCCCGGAACCAGGAAGACGCGAAGCAGATTTCGCCGCGATAGGATGCGGATCGCCAGAAACGCCAGCAGGAATCGCCCCACAAGGCCTCCCATCTCCTGAAACAATTGCGTGTTAGCCACGGCGCCCGAAATGAGCCGCTGGCGCTCAGGCGGCGGCAGCAGACTATCAACCTGGACGAGCGCGGGGACGATCTGCGGGATTTGCTGAATCGCGCCGAAAGCCGCGCCCAGGCTGCACGCGAACATCGCGGCGGCAATGAGAGTGGCTTTGCGATATTCCGGTATGAAGAGTTCGCCGAGACTAGGCCGCTT